>NZ_JBEXUE010000342.1:0-10978 GCF_040614275.1 Streptosporangium sp. NPDC006013 | reverse complement strand
GGTCGTGGCCGACGAGTTGGACGGTCACGCGCTGTACGGGCTGGCGTTCAGCGGGGCGATGGCGGCCGGGGTGATCGCGACGGTGCTGGGTGGGCAGTAGGAAAGTTTCCTAAGAGTTGTCGTGATCGTAGCCTTGACAGAGTCCTGCCACAAGGCCCAAAAACGTCAGCCGCCGCGCTATCGGATAGGAACGTTCCAAAGCGCGCGGCGATTACCTCGTTGGCCGTTCCCCGGCACGACTAAGGCGCCCGGTGCGGCGAACCGCACCGGACGCCCGCTCACCCGGCTCTCACGCGACGTCGAAACCGCTGAAGAGCAGAAGCGCCAACCCGAGGGCGACCACCACGTTGACCAGGGTCGCGGCGGCGAAGACCCCCACCGGACGCCAGCCGGCCTCCCTGAGCGAGGCCACCCGGAACTCCAGGCCGATGCTGACGAAGGCCAGGATCAGGAACCAGACCCGCAGGTCGTTGACCACCCCGATGGTCGCCTTGCCGTCCGCAGCGGTCACCGTGGACAGCCACCAGGTGGCGATCACGGAGGCCGCGACGAAGCCGAGCACGAACTTCGGGAAACGCCGCCAGAACTCTCCCGGCCCTGGGCGCGCCGCGTCGGCGCGGCGCTCGATCCGGAAGGCGAAGTAGGCGGTCAGCGCGATGGTCACCACGCCGATCAACGCGTTCTGGGTGACCTTCACGATGCTCGCCACCGCGAGCGCGTCGTCCCCGACGATCGCGCCGGCGGCGGTCACCGCGGCGGTGGTGTCGATGTTGCCGCCGATCCACGCCCCCGCCACCTCCGGGCTGAGCCCGAAGACCCCGGCCAGCCAGGGCAGGATGAAGATGGACGGCAGGGCGAAGGCGATCACCAGGCTGGCGCTGTAGGCGAGCTGCTCGCGCCTGGCCTGGACGGCGCCCGCCGCCGCGATGGCCGCGCTCACCCCGCAGATCGACACCGCGGCCGACAGCAGCGCGCGGAGCCTGTCGTCCAGGCCGAGCCTGCCGCCGAGCCACCAGGTGAACAGGAAAACCACGGTGATCAGCACGATCGCCTGGATGATCGCGGGACCGGCGGCCGTGACGATCACCTTGAGGTTGATCGAGGCGCCCAGCAGGACGAGGCCGGTCTTGATGAAGAACTCGGTGCGGAAACCTCCGGCGAGGCGGTCGCGCAGCCCGGTCGCGGTCAGGACCGCGTTTCCCGCCAGTCCCAGGATGATCGCGTACACCGGATACTCGACGGCGGCCCCGATGTCCCCGAGCGCGGTGCCCTCAAGCAGGTCCGGCACGTTCCTGTCCAGGTAACGGGTGGCCGCGGCCAGCAGCAGGACGACCAGGACGCCGAGCAGCGCCCACCCCAGGCCGCTCCCGGAGGCGGCCGCGGGACCGCCGGCCGCGCCGACCTCTACGTTCTCTCGCTTCCCGGTGCTCATCAGGGCACCAGCCCGACGGGGATGACACCGACGAGCACCAGTGCCAGGAGCACGAGCCCGACGACCGTCGCCGCCCAGTCCTCGTTGATCGCCGTCCGGCCGTCGTCCGCGGTAGGGGGATCTGTCTCGCTCATCTCACGACCTCACTCGTTGTTTCGCGGTACACCCCCGAGCGATTTCATGTTAAGCCGATAGGGATTAAAGGTAAACCGGTCGAGCTCGCCCGTTGACCATCGGACCCGCGGGTCGGCGAACACACTTCCGGCGGTACGGTAGCGATGCATCCCGTAACGCCCCCTGGAGCACCACCATGTTCTTTGGCATCACCGACATCTGGACCTACGTGGTCGGCGCCTTCTTCATCATCCTGCTGCCCGGCCCGAACTCGCTGTACGTGCTGAGCACCGCCGCCCAGCGCGGGGTACGCCAGGGGTACCGAGGGGTCATGGGGGTCTTCCTCGGCGACACCGTCCTGATGGTGCTCGCCGCGGCGGGGGTCGCGTCACTGCTGAAGTCGACGCCGATCCTGTTCAACGTCGTCAAGTACGCCGGGGCGGGTTACCTGGCCTGGATCGGGTTCCAGATGCTGCGGGGGGCCTGGCGCTCGTGGCGCTCCCCCGAGGCCGCGCGGGCCACGACCCCCGTGGCGGAGCGGATCGCGGAGAGCCCCTTCCGCAAGGCCCTGGTCATCAGCCTGATGAACCCGAAGGCGATCCTGTTCTTCATCTCGTTCTTCATCCAGTTCGTGGACCCCGCCTACGGCACCCCCGCGCTGTCGTTTCTGATCCTGGGCGCGATCTGCCAGTTGTTCAGCGTGCTCTACCTGTCGGCGCTGATCTTCGGTGGCACGTTCCTGGCCGGCCAGTTCCGGGCCCGCCGCGGCGTGTCGACGGCGCTGCGGACGGGCGTGGGCGCGCTCTTCATCGGCTTCGGCGTGCGGCTGGCTACCGCGACCCTTGGTTGACCTTGATCGCGACGCTGACCAGCGAGAGGAACAACTCGGCGTCGGCCCGCCCCTCGATGGTCATGGCCACCCACCCGGCGTCCGCGCCGGGGGTGACCCGCCGGCAGTCGGTGAGCACCCGGGCCCACCGGTCGATCACGTCGGTGGTGAGAAGCAGTTCCGCGGTGTGATCGCCGGACATTCTGACGATCTCCCGGCCTCCGGACCGAAATCCCAGCCCCCTGCGGGTGCGTTTCAGCGCCAGGTCGGGCCAGCCGATGAGCTGGGCCGCCACATTCGCAACGCCCTCGGTGGAACGGCTGGACGCGCGCGTGCTCAGCACTGCCATGTCTCCCATGGTCGCGGACCGGACCCAATCGGGAAAGCTTCCGTTTCTCAACCGTTACCGGGCAAGTGATCCTCTTCATTAATCGTAATAATTCACACCTCCCTCGCACCCGATTGAGATGGTAGTAAGCGGTTTTCACGAGATGCTGGACCTCGGTCAGATACGGTGAGTGGCCGGTGAACAGCCGGAGACGGCAGTCTCCGCGATCGCCCTCGACATGGCCGGCATGCATACGGCGTGCCGGGGTAGGCGCGAACATCCAGCGCCCACCACCGCACCAGCCCGTGGAGCGTCATGAGCCATCAGCCCATCGTCCTCCCCCGCCTCGCCGCCCTGGCCAGACAGGCGGCGCCGAGACTGCTTGAGGGCGTCGTCGCCCCCCTGGCCGTCTTCTACGCCGCGCTGGCCGTCCTCGGCCTGCGGGGCGCGCTGGTCGCGGCGGTCACCTGGGTGTACGCGGGAGTGGGGTGGCGGCTGGTCCGGCGGATTCCGGTGCCCGGGACGATGATCCTCGCCGTCATCGCGATCACCGTCCGGGCGCTGCTGGGGTTCTGGACCGGGAGCGCGGTGCTCTACTTCCTCCAGCCCGAACTGGGGACGATCTGCATCAGCATGGTCTTCCTCGCCTCGGTCCGGCTCAACCGCCCACTGGTGCAGCGGCTGACCCTCGACTACATCCACCTGCCGTCGGCGGTGCTGAAACACGAGCGGGTCCGCCGGTTCTTCGCCCGTATCACCCTGCTGTGGGCCTTCGTGCTGCTGGCCAACTCCGCGGTGAGCATCTGGCTGCTGCTTCACGAGTCGATCGGCACCTACCTGCTGGTCCGTACCTCGACCGTGGCCGTGATCAGCGGCCTGGCCGTGGCCTTCTCGCTGTACGCCTTCCGCCGGGTGTTACGCCGCCTGCACTACGACCCCCTCACCACCCCGCCCGCCTAGCGGGCAACCGCCGTGCGGTGGACGCACGAAAAGAGGGCGGGGAGGTTCGCATGGTCATGGGCCGGATGCCAAAACGCTGGGCCGGGCTTCCGGTGTTCGTCATCGCGCTCGTGCTGGTGGCGGTGGTGGGGTCACTGGCGGCGGTCAACGCCGGCGGTGCGTATCTGTCGCTGGAGCGCCCGCCGTGGGCGCCGCCGCAGTGGCTGTTCGGCCCGGCCTGGACGGTGCTGTACGTCATGATCGCCCTGTCCGGCTGGCTCGCCTGGTCGGCGCGCGGCCTGACCCCGGCGCTCGGTGTCTACGCGGTCCAGCTGGTCCTCAACGCGGCCTGGACACCGCTGTTCTTCGGTGCCGGGCAGTACGGCCTGGCGTTCGCGGAGATCGTCGTCCTCTGGCTGGCCATCGTGCTCAACATCGTGCTGTTCTGGCGGATCAGCCGCCCCGCCGCCTGGCTCCTGGTCCCCTACCTGCTCTGGGTGACCTACGCGTCCTCGCTGAATCTCGCCATCTGGCAGCTCAACTGAGCATCCCCGCTTCGTTCGCGGGGACCCCGAGCCCGGTCACTCCCCGACGAAAGTCGGAGGTGGTGGGGCCATTCGGAGGATGTGGCGGGCCCCGCCCGGTTCCTAGGGTCGGTGGGACGGATCTCGTGGTGATCTCAGGGACATGACCGGAGACCCCGGGGGTTCTCCCGGATACCCGGGGATCGCCAGGGGTGTCAGCGTTCCGTGCGAGACATCCCCGCCCCCTGACTGGAGCCCGGTGTGACACAGGCAATCCTTGACACCCTGCACGATGCGATGGCATCTCCCTGGATCTATCTGGCGCTGTTCGCGCTGGCGTTACTCGACGGGTTCTTCCCCGTGGTGCCGGCGGAGACGTCGGTCATCACCGCCGGGGTGTTCGCCGCCGCCACCGGCGCGCCCGACCTGCCGCTGGTCATCGCGGCGGCCGCGCTGGGCGCGTTCGCGGGCGACCACGTCTCGTACGCCATCGGGCGCGGCGCCAACAACCGGCTGCGCAACGGCAGGCGCAGCCGCAAGACTTTCGCCTGGGCGGAGCGGGCGCTGGCGGAGCGGGGCGGGCTGATCCTCGTGGTGGCCCGCTACATCCCGGGTGGCCGGACCGCCTGCACCCTCACGATGGGCGCGGTCGCCTACCCGCGGCGCTCGTTCGCTCTCTTCGACGCGGTGGCCGCGCTGTCCTGGGCGCTCTACTCGGGACTGATCGGCTACGTGGGCGGCGCGGCCTTCGAGAACGACCCGGTCAAGGGCCTGCTGCTCGGTCTCGGGATCGCCGTGACGATCACCGCCGTGGTCGAGGCCGTCCGCTACCTGCGCCGGCGCCGGGTCCCGGCGGAACCGCAGGCGAGCCTGGTCACCTCCGGTGACTGACGGCGAAGGGAGCCCCCGGCGGCGGCGTTCATGATCGCTTCCAGATCAGGGTGTGCCACCGGCCGCCCTCCTCCGCCGCCAGCACCAGACGGTCGCCGTCGGCGTTCAGCTCGCGGATCTGGACGGTGCCGGCGAAGGCCGGGTTGAGCGACAGCTCGACGTCGTGGGCGACGTGCCCGTCGCGGATCTCGTAGCGGCCCGCGTAGGCGAAGAACGAGGTGAACGCCTCGGCCAGCGCCTCCGGGGGCGCCTTCCGGGGGCTGGCACCGGGTAGCGGGGATCGCCCGGCGCGCGCGATGGTCGCGCTCATGTGGCCGTCAGGGGTGTAGCAGAGCAGCCCCACCGCGTCGGTGCCGAAGGGGTGCGAAACCCTTCCCCCGGCACTGACGATCCGCCACTCGACCAGGCGCCAGGCGCCCACGAGATCCATGCCCGCGAAACTATGATAAGAGAAGCCAGCCAGTCAACAGCCCCGATGCGAATCTCGGGGAATTCCCTGCGAAGTCAGGGTGAACCCCGATGGCTCCGGCACCTCCCGCCAGGGGACGCTTCCACTGTTCATCGCGAGACCCCCACCGGACGCCTTCCCGAGGCGATCCGGTCATCTCGCCATGGCTTCATCTGGTTGGGAGGAGTGCGCATGACCGTGCTGGCGGCAGGCCTGGCGTTGCTGGGCTCCCTGTTCTTCGCACTCGGCGCCGCGCTGCAGCAGTTCGAGGCGTCGAGCACCTCCCGCGCCTTGCTGAGGCACCTTGTCCGGCGCCCCAGGTGGCTGCTCGGCGGCCTGGCCATCGCGGCGGGCACGGCCCTGCACGTCGTCGCGCTGAAGTACGGCCCGCTCACCGTGGTACAGCCGATGGGCGTGGCCAGCCTGCTGTTCGCCCTGCCCTGCGCCGCCGCGCTGCGACGTCGCAGACCGCGGCCGGGCGAGCTGGCCGCCGCCACGGTGATCTCGATCGGGCTGATCGGCCTGGTGCTGGTCGTGCCCGACCAGAGCGGCGACCCACACCTTGGCACCGGGGAGGCGGTGGCCCTGCTCGCGGGGGCGGCCACCGCCTCCCTGGCACTGTGGGCCGCCGCCAGGCACGCCTCCCCCGCCGCGAGAGCCTGCCTGCTCGCCATGGGCGCGGGCGTGCTGTACGGCGCAACCGCCACGCTCACCCGGGTCCTGGTCGACGGGGGCGGGGAGTTCTGGTTCCTGCTCGCCGTCCCGGTGCCCGCTCTGCTCGCACTGGCCCTGCTCCAGCGCGCCTACGCCGTCGGCCACTTCGGCGTCGCCTTCGCCGCCCTCCAGGTGTCCGACCCCCTCACCGCCGTCGTCTTCGGCGCCCTCCTGCTCGGTGAACCACTGCCGACCGGCGTGGCGGCGGTGCTCACCGCACTGGCGGCGGCGGCGCTCACCGCCGCCGGAACCGTCTCACTGGCCCGTACCACCCCGATGTCCCCGTCGCCCGACGCGACAGCACGATGAACAGCACGATGAACGGAGTCCTGATGGCCATGCCGTCCGCCACCGCCCTGCCGATCCCCGCGCGGGCCCCCGCCATCCTTCCCACCCGGCCTCGCCGGGTGCTGATCGCCACCGACACCTACCCGCCGGACGTGAACGGCGCCGCCTACTTCACGCACCGGCTGGCCCGGGGCCTGGCCGAGCGGGACAACGAGGTCCACGTGGTGTGCGCCTCGGACACCGGCCCGGCCAGGACCGAACGGGTGGAGGGAGTGACCGTGCACCGGCTGCGCTCGGCGCCGGTGCTGGTCCACCCGACCATGCGCGTCTCGGTGCCGACCCGGCTGGACCGGCTCGTCGACGAGATCTCCCCTGACGTGGTCCACACCCAGGGGCACTTCATCGTCGGCCGCGCGGCGATCTCCGCCTCCCGGCGTGCCGGCATCCCCGTCGTGGCGACCAACCACTTCATGCCGGACAACCTCTTCCAGTTCGCGCACATCCCCGAACGGCTCCGCACCAGGGCGGGCACGCTGGCCTGGAAGGACTTCAACCGGATCTTCTCCCGGGCGGACCGGGTCACCACACCCACCAGGATCGCGGCGGGACTGCTCACCGCGAAGGGCTTCGGCCCGCCGGTGGAGCCCGTCTCCTGCGGCATCGACCTGGCGAGGTTCCAGCCGCGCGCCGAACCGAAGGCGTGGGCGCGCGGGGCCTTCGGCCTGCCCGACCGGGACACGATCCTGTTCGTCGGCCGGCTGGACGAGGAGAAGCGGCTGGACGAGCTCATCCGCGCCCTGCCGCACGTGCTCAACAACGCCGACGCGCAGATCGCGCTGGTCGGCACCGGCGGGCAACGGGCCGCACTGGCCAGGCTGGCCGACCGGATCGGAGTCGGCGACCGGGTGACCTTCCTCGGATTCGTACCGGACGAGGCGCTGCCCCAGGCGTACGCCGCCGCCGACGTCTTCGCCATGCCGGGCGTCGCGGAGCTGCAGAGCATCGCCACGCTGGAGGCCATGGCCACCGGCCTGCCGGTCGTCGCCGCCGACGCGATGGCCCTGCCGCACCTGGTACGGACCGGCGAGAACGGCGCCCTGTTCTCACCGGGTGATGTCCAGGAGCTGGCGCGGCACCTGAGTGCCCTGCTCGCCTCACCCGGGCTGCGTGCCTCGATGGGCGCCGCGAGCCGCGCCATCGCGCTGACCCACGACCACCAGGCCTCCCTGGCCAGGTTCGAGGCGATCTACCGGGAAGTGGCGCGGTGACCCCGTGGGGTGCGCTCCGGGGCGGAGCGCCCGAGCGCACGGTGATCTACCAGGACATGGCGCGGTGAACTCCGAGGCGAAGCACCGGAGGCGATGCAATGAACCCCGAGACGACTCACCGGGAGGCGGGGCGATGAACTCCACAGCGATTCACCGGAAGGCTGCGCGATGAACAAGGACCTGCCGTCCCGGCTGCCGGGGATGGCCGGGCCGCTGCTCGCCCTGGCCGCGATGGGCTACGCGCACCTGACCTCGGCGGGCGCGGTGAGCCCCTTGAACGGCCTGGTCAGCGAGTACGCGCTGCGCGGCGACAGCGCCTGGGCGATGACCGGCGGCACGATCGCCCTGGCCATGGGCTGCCTCTGGGTCGCGTACCTGCTGGCCAGGGTGGACCCGGTGCGCGGCGCCGCGGCGCGCGCACTGTTCGTCGCCTCGGCACTTGGACTTCTGCTCACCGCCACGTTCCCCACCGACGCGGCGCCCGGTGTCACCTCGATCGGCGGGGAGATCCACCGCTGGTCGGCGGCCGTCGTCTTCACCGCGCTGCCCTGCGCGGGGTGGATGCTCGGCCGCCGGTCCGGGAGCCGGGCACTGGCGGGGTCGGCCGTCCTGTCCGTGGCGCTGCTGGCCTGGTTCCTGGCCGCCCACCCGGGCTCACTGATCTCGGACCTGATCGGCGGCCCCGACCACTACGGCCTGGCGCAGCGTCTGCTGCTGCTCTCCGAGATGACACTGATCTTCCTCGCCGCCCTGCGGTCAGGCCACCTGAACGGCGACGACGCGACCGGTCGCCTCGGCCACCGGCGGCCCGGGAGCGACCGGGGGGTGACGGTCCCCATCCAGCCCGGCCCGGACGACGCCCGGCGCCCTCACCAGCCGATAGGCCTCGGCTGACGACGAAGCCATCCCCTCCGCTCGCTCACCGGCGAGCAAATGAGACGTGTCGCACGTACCCGGCAAGGTCTTACCTACGCTAACGTAGGTTACGGTTGCGTAGTCTTTGAGGGAGAGGCCTGATGCGAAAGTTCAGTGAGACCGAGCTGCTGCTCGAGCTTGAGCCCGTCGTCGCGGGGGAGCTGGACCGACACCACAAGGTGGCCAAGGAGTGGTTCCCACATGAGTACGTTCCCTGGGCGGAAGGCCGGAACTATGACGGCCTCTTCGACGGGGACGCCTGGGACGAGTCCGACACCAAGATCCCCGAAGAGGCCCGCGTCTCCCTCATCGTCAACCTGCTGACCGAGGACAACCTCCCCAGCTACCACCACGAGATCGCCACGACCCTGGGTCGCGACGCGGCGTGGGGCACCTGGGTGCACCGCTGGACCGCCGAGGAGGGCCGCCACGGCACCGCCATCCGCGACTACCTGACGGTCACCCGCGCGGTCGACCCGGTCGCGCTGGAGCGGGCCCGGATGGTGCACATGAGCGAGGGCTTCAGCAACTCCTACGAGGGCGTGCTCGCCTCGGTCGCCTACGTCTCCTTCCAGGAACTGGCCACCCGCATCTCGCACCGCAACACCGGCAAGGCATCCCAGGACCCGAACTGCGAGCGCCTGCTCGCCAGGATCGCCGCCGACGAGAACCTGCACATGCTCTTCTACCGGAACCTGCTCAACGCGGCCTTCCAGCTCGCCCCCGACCAGACCATGCGCGCCGTGACCGACGTCGTCACCACCTTCCAGATGCCCGGCACCGGCATCGAGGGCTTCACCCGCAAGGCCATGACCATCGCCAACGCCGGGATCTACGACCTGCGCCTGCACATGGACGACGTGCTGCAGCCGGTCCTGCGCCAGTGGGACGTGTTCAACATGAAGGACCTCGGCGCCGAGGGTGAGAAGGCCCGCGAGGAGCTCGCCGAGTTCCTCGACCGCCTGGAGACCACCGCCTCCCGCTTCGTCGAGCGCCGCGAGGCCCGCCGCGCCCGCCAGGCCGCAGGCGCCTGACCCGCCTCATCGCCGGAGGGACCGCCCCGACACGGTCCCTCTCCGCGATTCGCGTCAGAGCCGCAGTCGCTCCGAGCGGGTTGACCAGCTCGGACATACTCCGATCATGCCGCCCCATGACTGATCGGACGATCATCGCGTGTCCGATCAGCCGCATGATCCGTGTCCGGCTGGACGTATGAGCCGTGTCCGTTTGGACGTGTTTTCTCTGGCGTGAGGACAGGGGTGATCACTGTCCGTCCCGAGTTCTCGCAGCAGGCGGAGAGCTGGGTATGCCTCAGGCGGCGGCAGCCAGCTCGCGGGGCTGTGAGTGTTGAACGGCGGGCCTCAGGGTCCGGAGGAAGATCAAAACCAGCACGGCCGCCAGGCCGGTGGTGATCGGCGGGACCAGGAAGGCCAGGGTCTCGCCGAAGCGGTCCACGAGCTGACCGGCCACGGCGGCGCCGGTCGCGATGCCCAGGCCGATCGCGCCGGTGAGCCAGGTGAACGCCTCGGTCCTGACCTCGCTGGGCACCAGGGTCTCGACCAGCGTGTAGCCGGTGATCACCGCGGGGGCGATGACGAACCCGGCCAGGGCCGCCCCGCCGTACAGCATGGGGATGGACGTGGCGAACATCAGCACGGCCGTGGCGGCGGAGAGCAGTCCGACGCCCGCCACGAGACGGATCGGGGCACCCGCCCGCCAGCGGACGACGCCGTAGAGGATGCCGCCGACGAAGCTGGCCCCCGAGAAGGTCGCGTAGATCGCCCCCGCCGTTCCGGCCTGGCCGAGTGCGGCGGTGTAGGAGGTGATGCCGACCTGGAGGCTGCCGAAGACGGTACCGATGGCGACGAAGGCACCCGCGAGCACGGCCACCCCCCGCAGCCGGAGCACCCCGCGCCGGGCACGGACCCGGACCGGGATCGGCTCAGGAGCGCCCTTGCCGACCAGGGCGAACAGCAGCGTTCCGGCCACGATCATGACCAGCGCCAGCAGCAGCGCCCAGACCGGTGAGAACCCGGTCGAGATGGCCACCAGCAGCACCGGGGCGAGGGTGAAGGTCAGCTCGTCGGTGATGGACTCCAGGGCGAAGGCCACGTCGAGCCTGCCGGAGCCACCGAGCAGGTGCGCCCAGCGGGCCCGGACCATCGAACCGATCTGCGGCACCGTGGCACCGGCCAGTGCCGCGACGACCACCAGCGCCGGGGCCGGGGCACCGGCGGAGGCGAGCACGAGCAGCGTGCCCAGCGCGGCCGCATGCAGGGCGATCGGAA
>NZ_JBEXUE010000341.1:0-11041 GCF_040614275.1 Streptosporangium sp. NPDC006013 | reverse complement strand
GCTCGGTGCCGGAGGAGTCGCGGCTGAGTACCGTCACCTGGCCGTCGGCCTTGGTGAGGGAGTGGGTGAAGAAACCGGTCAGCAGTTGGATGCGTCCGTCCCTGACCAGGGTGTGCAGGCGGGTGCCGAGGGCGCCACGTGCGGGCAGTGCGTCGGCCTCGCCGCCGCCGTAGGCGCGTGCCGCGCTACCCGCCCGGATTGCCCAGGTGACGGGGGTGTCCTGCAACTGGGCCAGAGCCAGCAGAGTGGTGGCCGCCGAATGACCGGCTCCGACCACGAGGGTGTGGCGGCCCTCGTACCTCTCGCGGTCGGCGCCCAGCACGTCGGGCAGCGCGTGGTCGATGAGCGCCGCTGCCTCGGCTTCACCGTAGGCGGGAAGACCATTCGCCCCCAGTACGTTGGGCGTGGTCCAGGTGCCGGAGGCGTCGACGATCGCCCCGGCATGGATCTCGCGGCCGTCGGCCAGGCGGATCAGGAACGGCACCTGCTCGCGGCCGATGGAGCGGACCCGGTCATAGCCCAGGCGGCTGATCGCGGTCACCGCCGCACCGAAGCGCACGTTGGGGGCGATCGCCGGGTGCTTGGCCAGCGGGGCGAGGTAGTCGTCGATCAGCTCGGCGCCGGTCGGCAGCCACTCGGGATCCGGCGCGGCCCAGCCTTCGGCCTGGAGCAGGCGCCGGGTTGCGGCGTCGACGTTGTAGCGCCACGGGCTGAAGGTGCGCACGTGCCCCCATTGGGCGATCGAGGCCCCGACCTGCTGTCCGGCCTCCAAGAGGAGGAAGTTCAGGCCGTGCTCGGCCAGGTGGGCGGCGGCGGCCAGGCCCACCGGGCCCGCACCGATCACCACCACGGGCAGCTCGCCGCCCCCGGACGTGAACGGCTCGATCTCCACGGCCGCCGGGTCGCGCTGTCCATCGCTCATGATCGTCTCTCCTGTGAGTCGCGTGCTGATCGTCAAGGGTGCCGGGGTGGAGGTGAGCTCCGGTCCACCGAGCCCTACCCACCCCTCGACTGATTAGAAGTCTGTCGAAGTAATACTTAGCCTGCCCCATTGATTTGAGGATTGTCAATATAGATGGGTGCCTAAGTTGTGAGGTACGGATGCCCGGCGGCTCCTGCCGTCTCGGGCTATCGCCTCGGTATGCCTCGCTCGCCGACGGTGAGGGCTTATTCGCAGGGAGATCCGGCGCACACTCCGCCGGTGGGCGGCACGCCTGCAGGCTTACCTGGAGGTCGCTCAGTGCGTGGCCGCGCAGTACTGCGGGGCGCTGGCAAGAGGGCCAACTGCCAGGTCGCCCTGAGCGTGCATCTGGTCACCGATGCCGCGTCGTGTCCGGTGAACCGGCGGCTGTTCGTTCCCGAGGGCTGGGATCCGTCCTCGCCGCGGGTGCCGGACGCCGAAGCGGTGACGGCGCGCCGCCGCCGGGCCCGGATCTCTGAGGAGGTGGCGCATGTGCCCAAATGGCGGCCGGCCGTGGACATGCTGGATGAGCCGGCATGTTGGGGGCTGGATGCGCCGCCGGTGGTCGCCGATGAAGGGTATGGCCAAGACGGGGCCTTCCGGCTGGCCCTGACCGGGCGGAACATCGCCTACGTGGTGGGGGTGTGCTCCGATACCGCGCTTTTGGCGGCCGGTGTCTGCCGCACCAAGACGCCGTATCGGGGCACCGGGCGGCGAGCGGCGCCCCGGGCATCGAAACAGCGAGAAAGTCGGGGCATCAGTTGACAGGCCGCCTCCGGCGGCCGCTAACCTTTATATATGAATAGTTCTTCAGATGAGCGATTCGCGGCCATTGACGGCTGTACCGCCCGGATAGTGGACGCGCCCCGGGTGGCGGCGGTGCGTGAGCGGATGCCCGCCGCGCAGGATCTGACCGACACCGCGGAGGTGTTCGGGTTGCTGGCCGATCCAGGCCGCCTGCGGTTGCTGCTGGCCCTGCTGGAGGGCGAGATGTGCGTGTGCGATCTGGCCGCGGTGAGCGGCCAGAGCGAGTCGGCGGTCTCGCACGCACTGCGGCTGTTGCGGGCGCACCGCATCGTGACGGCCCGCCGGGCCGGTCGGATGGCCTTCTACCGGCTGGAGGACGCGCACGTGCGGATGCTGCTCGACCTTGCACTCGCCCACACCGAGCACACCCAGGCCATCCACCCCGAACGCGGCGGAACCCGCTGATGGGCACCGGGCACGGCCATGGGCATGGGCACGCCGGGAGCCGGCACCGGTGGCGGCTCGCGGTCTCCTTCGCCCTGATCGGCTCCTACTTCGTGGTCGAGCTGGTCTATGGGTTGATATCGGGTTCGCTGGCGTTGCTGTCGGATGCCGGGCACATGGCCGCCGACGTGGTGACGCTGGGCGCCGCGCTGGTGGCCACCCGGATCGCCACCCGCCCCGACACCACGGGGCGCCGTAGCTACGGCTCCTACCGCGCGGAGGTGTTCGCCTCCCTGCTGGCCGTGCTGCTGATGCTCGGCGTGGCGGTGTACGTGGTGGCCGAAGCGGTGGGCCGGATCGGCGCCGGCGCCGAGGTCTCCTCCGGGCCGATGCTCATCGTGGGAGCCATCGGCCTGGTCATCAACGTGATCGTGTTGCTGTTGCTGCGTTCGGGCGCGGCTGAGAGCTTGAACGTCAAGGGCGCCTACCTTGAGGTGGTGGCCGACACCGCCGGGTCGGTCGGCGTCATCGCCGCCGGCTGGCTGGTCGCGGCCACCGGCCAGCCGATCTGGGACACGCTGGTCGCGCTGGCCATCGGTGTCTTCGTCGCGGTGCGCGCCATCTCCCTCGGACGGCAGGTGTTCGCGGTCCTGGGCCAGCACGTCCCGGCCGGTATGGACGCCTCCGCCGTTGCCGGTGATCTGGTGGCCGTCGAGGGCGTGCGCGACGTCCACGACCTGCACCTGTGGACGTTGACCTCCGGCATGAACGTGGCCACCGCCCACCTGGTCACCTCGGACGGCGCCGACAGCCACGCCGTCCTGGACCAGGCCCGCGACCTGCTGCGCCGGCGCCACAACGTGGCTCACGCCACCTTGCAGGTCGAACCGGCCGACCACCTGGGCTGCGACGAACTGGGCTGGTGAACACCGTTCACCCCCGTGTGGCCGCGGTCGAGCGGCGGTGGTGGCGGTGACCCCGATGTGAGCGGTCCCGCCCCGGCTCCCTCACGCCTTCGCGCCTCACCCGGGCGCCCGTCCCCGCTCTCGATCGCTCCACATTCCACCGCTGGAGCGCGCGACCCGCTGTCCCTCGGTGACGAACAATGCTGTCGGCCAAAGGAGTTCAAACGACGCCAGTGGGCGCGGTTCTTCCTGGGCACCGCATCGCCGAGGGCGGCACAGGCGATCCTCGCCCGGCGGCGCGCCGCGAGTCAGTGCGCCGAGCGTGATGCGGGAGCCGAAAAGACCCGGCGGAAACAGGCCGATGAGTCGGCATAGGCGGTGCTGGATGCGGCGGTGTCGCCAGTGGAGCGGTGGTCGCCCCCGCCGGAGGGCGACGTTGAGCTGGATCCGCACCTGGTGTCGTTGGTTCGGGCCCGGGAGCGGGCACGCCGGGAACGACGCCGACACCGGTGAGAGCAGCCCTGCCGGTGATCGCTGCTGCCCCGGCATGAGCCTGCCCAGGCTGCGGGGGCTCGATGGCATGGCCATTGAGTCCTACCGGTGAGGCGCTCGACACCTCTCTTCGACACAATGTAGAAGTTCCATATGGTCAGCCTGACGCCTCAAAGGCCGCTTCGCGCCCGAGATCGCGTCCGCGCGGTGGTCAGGGGCTTTCGTCACCACGATCACCTGGTTGATGCGCAACGAGGTGCACGCCGAGTGGCAGGTCTTCGGCGCAGGCGCGCTGCCCGAGTACATCGATCACCCATGCGCCTGCCGCAGCGCAGGCGGTCACGCCCCACCGAAAGGGAATCACTTCATGTTCCTGCACAGATCAGCGATCGTTCTTGTCGCTCTCATCGCGGTGCTGTGGCCGATCACGACAGTTCAGGCGCATGACGTGCTGAAGTCCAGCAATCCGGCCAAGGACGACAAAGTCTCCGACGTCAGCGAAGTGACGTTGGAGTTCGAACGGGAGGTGAAGTTCCCGAAGGTGGCGGTGTTGAACGCCGCGGGCGAGCGATTCCAGTCTGGTGAGGCCGGCATGCGGGGCAAGAAGGTCATCCAGAAGCTGTCCGGGACGCTTCCGGCGGGTAGGTACACGATCGGTTTCCGGGTGGTCTCCTCCGACGGCCATCCCCGCACCGGCGAGATCCCGTTCACCGTGATCGCCTCTTCGACCCCCACTGCCACCCCCACTGCCACTCCGAGTGCGAGCGCGGGTGGCTCGCAGACCGCCGGCACGCCCGCGCCGAGCGCCCAGCCCGCGGAGCCGGCCATGACCCCGCAGGCCAATGAGACCGACGGGCCGTCGATGTTCCTGTGGGCGGTCGTCGGTTTCATCGTCGTCATGGCGGTATTCAGCGTTGTCATGAGCAGGCGTCGCCGCCCGGGCCAGTGACCGGATCTCAGATCAGCGTGATCCAGTAGGACCAGAAGCGCTGCAGGATGAGGCCGAGGATGGCGAGCATCCACACCATGAGCACGCTCGTGTGATACCGGGCCGCCGCCGCGGCGGCCCGGTGCGCGCCGCGCGGCAGGGCGATGCGGCCGCTGTGCAGGTTGGCGAGCGTGACGTACCAGAAGATGGGAATCGTCGCGATCCACACGAGCATGCAGTACGGGCACAAGGCGCCGATCACGTACAGGCTCTGGACGATCAACCAGTGCACGAAGACGACGCCGGCCAGGGTGCCCAGCTGCAGGCCATACCAGAACCAGGTCCGCAGGCGGGCTCCGGCCAGCAGAGCCGCGCCCACCGTCGTCACGACGCAGAAGGCCGCGACGCCCAGCAGCGGGTTGGGAAAGCCGAAGACGGAGGCCTGGGCGCTCTTCATGACCGATCCGCAGCTGAGGATCGGGTTGATGCTGCAGGTGGGAACGTAGGCGGGATCGGCGGCCAGGTGCAGACGTTCGATCATCAGCAGGAACGCGGCCAGCAGGCCGAGGCCGCCACCGATCGTCAGCACGAACGGCAGCGCCCTGATGATGATGGGCGAGGGCGAGCCCTCAGCGGTGATCGGGGGCTGGTCGATGGCGGAGGTGGTCACGAGGCGAGCGCCGCGTCGATTTTGGCCTTGAGGTTGTCGTAGCTGGGCGCCTCGGTCAGCTGGGCGCCGTTGAAGAAGATCGTGGGGGTGCCCTGGATGCCGAGGGCCGTTCCGTCGTCCTGGTCTTTCCTCACCCGCTGGGCGGTCGCGGGCGCGGTGAGGTCGGTCGAGAAGGCGGTCATGTCCAGGCCCACCTGCCGGGCCAGGTCGGTGAAGAACGCCTCCTTGGATTCAGAGGCCTCGCCCCACTGCTTTTGGGACTGAAACAGCTTGGCGTACATGGCCTCGAACTTGCCCTGCTTGGCGGCGGCCTCGGCGACTCGCGCGGCGAGTTCGCCGTTGCGGTGACCCGGCAGCGGGAAGTAGCGCACCACGACGGTGATGCGCCCGTCGTACTCGGCGCGAATGCGCTCCATGTGCGGGAAGGCCGCGCCGCAGGCTTCGCACTCGAAGTCGAGGAATTCCACCAGCGTGACCTTGCCGTCAGCCGCGGTGGACAGTCTGTGGCTGTCCTCGCGCACCAGCAGCTGGGCAGGAGCGCTCTGTGCGCCGGCCGCATCGGCCGCGGGTCTGGGGGATTGCGTTCCGAAGTCACCGAACACGGTGATCGCCGCGATGATCGCCGCCATCACGGCGGCGATGGTGAGGGTTATCTTCAGATTCGTCGTCATGTTCTGCTCCTGGAGGAGGTTATGCGCGGTACGCGCCCGCTTATCTTCTACCAGACGTAGAAGATGGGGGTGTCAACAGCGAAGTGAGGACCGTCGGGAAGCCTTTGAAAGGCGCCGCCCGTCGTGGAGGCGCTCGCCGGAGTCGGCCGGCCGGAACCGCGAGAACATCGGACAAGGCGAGCAGGAGGACTACCGCGGTCGCGATCGCCCAGCTCAGCGCCACCCAGGGGGCGGCTCGAATGTAGGGCAGCGCCGTTGGCGACAGCATTCCCTGATCGGAGGCCGGCAGGACGGCGGCGACCAAGGCGCCGGCCGTGGCCGCGGCGGCGAGATCGGCCAGCAGTTTGGTCAGGGGCAACCCCCATCGGGTGATGGCGGCGCCCGCGTCGGGAAGGCCGGCGATCCCCGTCGAGGACGCCGACCCGCCCACGATCGTACCGATGGCCAAGGCCGTGAGGGCGGCAACCGCGACGCCGAGGAGGTAGCGGGCCACACGCGGGGACATGACCGCGGCTCCTTTAGTCGTTTCGGGGCTTTTGGGCGACGCCGAGGAGTAGTTGGCCACGTTCCCGCGTTGCCCGCCACATGAGGGGCAGCCCGTTGATGTCGAGCTCGTGAAGGAAGTCCTCGCTGGTGAAGTGCTCAGCTCCGCAGCGGTCGAAGAGAAGACCTACCGCCGGTCGACTCAGCGCCCGGGTGGTGAACACCTCGAAATGGAAAAGACCGCCGGGGCGAAGGATTCTCGCCACCTGTGCCACGGCGTCGCGCCAGCGGTTGAGGAACTGGATGACGGCGAAGTCGCCCACGATGTCATAGCCGGCCTCCACTGAGGCCAGGGGAGCGCGCCGATCTGTGGCACCCAGATCGATGACGTCGACCGTCGCCGCGCCAGCGCGCTCCAGGCACGCGGTGATTCTGTAGTCCTGGCCGCGGCCGATTCCCAGAGCGCGTCCGCCACGCACGCTGTCGTGCAGCCCGATCAACGCCGCGGAGGTGTGAAAGGCTCGCATCCTTCGTCGCAGGGCGCCGTTGACCAGCGCTCCTTCAGCCAGCCGGGAGTACATCGGTGGCGCCCCGGGTGGTGAGCATGCGCTTCATCAGGTCGATCTCACTGCTTTGGGCAGCCACGAGGGAGGTGGCCAGGCGCCGGACCTGCGGCTGACCGGTGGCGTTCAGCGCGGCCTGCGCCATCTGCACGCCGCCTTGATGATGGGGGATCATCAGGCGAAGAAACAGCACGTCGGCCTCACGCCCGTCGGCTTGTTCCAACTGCTTGATCTGCGCGGCGGTGGCCATTCCCGGCATGGAGGTCATGCTCTGCGTCGTGCCGGTCGTGGAGTGGTGTGCTCGACGCATCATCCAGGCCATCGGCGCATCCAGGGATGCCTGGGGCAGGTCCCACAGCTGCAGCCAGGCGTACATCTGCCCGATCTGCTGCTGCTGGCTGAGCGCGATGTCGTAGGCGAGCATCCGGATCTCGGCGTCGGTGCTGCGATCTCGGACGATCATCGACATCCGTACGGCCTGGGCGTGATGGGCCTGCATGTCCCGGGCGAAACCGGCCTCCACCGAGTCGTCGGCAGGCGGCCGGGGATACAGGACGCCGAGGCCGGCGCCGATCAGCGCGATCACCAGGACCGTCGCTGCGGCGAGGGCGAAGTGCCGCCGGCGCCGGAAGGGGAGCCGGATCATGTGTAGGGCTCTCCGATGCCGCCAGAACAGGACGCGCCGGGCTCGGGAGTGGCCGGGCCCTGGACGTGGGCACGCAGGAACGCCGGCAGCCGCGGGTCCTCGACCCCCTCCAGCTTCAACTGCTTGGCCCAGGCGCTGGCCACCACCGGAGCCGACAGATTCGGGTAAGGCGAGACGATGATGTAGTCGCGGCCCCGGGCCAGATCGAGCAACTTCTCCACCTGCTCCATGGGCAGATCGGGCCGGTAGGTGATCCACACCGCTCCGTGCTCCTGGGAGTGCACCACGTTCTCGGCGCGCAGCGGCTGGCTGTAGAGGCCGCAGTTTTGCCAGGCGGGGTCGTGATTGCCGCCGACCGGCGGGCTTTGCGGGTACTTCACCGGATCCTTGGTGTGCTCGCGCTGGGGGATGGCGACGGTCTGCACCGCCTCCAGTGACGTTCGGGCGCGTTCCTGGAGGATCAGCACGGTGGCCGCCGTGACCACCGCGCCGATCGCCACCACCGCCGCGCCGGCGACGGCGATCGTGCGCAGGCGCTCAGCCCGGCGTTGCTGGGCCTGCAGGGTGGAAAGTCGTTCCTTGATCCTTGCACGCGTGTCGTCACTCATCAGGCTCCCTGGTTTCTACATGGCGTAGAAGTTCTACATCATGTCGGATATGGGAGCCATAAGGAGCGGGTACTTCACCGTCTCGGCGGTGCCGTGCGCCTTCGTGGTCGGCGTGACCGGCGGGCCCCAGTTGCAGCGTGGAGTGCCCGACATCGAAGTGACCGGCCGGGCCCTCGTGCAGCGAACCGATCGCCGCCTTTGTGGCCGCCCCGATCCAGATCAGCGCGGCGGTCCTGGTCCTGGCCGCAGGCACGGCCACGTTGCTGTCGCAGTCGGCGATGGGCGCATCCTGGCGGGTGGGCGTCGACGAGGGCGAAACCACCGCCTTGGTCACCGGCGGGCCGTTCCGGCTGGTGCGCAACCCCGTTTTCACCGCCATGGCCACCACCTCGATCGGCTGGACCTTGCTGGTGCCCTCATCGCCCTCCCCGGCCGCGCTCATCACCGCGATCGAACTGCAGGTCCGCGTGGTCGAGGAGCCCTACCTGATCCGCACCCACGGATCGGACCATCGCCCCCACGCCTCCATCACGGGCCGCTTCGTTCCGGCGCTGGGCCGCCTGTCACCGGCGATCTCCTAAAGGCCTCCCCTGCGGTATGTGGCGGCCCGGCGCCTCAGATCCGCCAGATGGTGATACACAGCACGGGCGCGACCAGCACGGCCAAGGGCCCGCTCAGCAGCAGGCCGGCGGCGCAGTAGGCGATGGCCGGCACCCAGCCCGGCTGCTGGGGACGACCGCGCAAAAGGCGCTCCACGCGGTGAACGACCGCCGTGTCGGCCAGCGCCAGGCCGCCCGCCGCGGTGGGGCCGGCCGCCGGGGCGGCCATCCGCACCAGCGCGCGGGCCAGCGGCAGCTCTCCGTGTACACGGCGGGCCTGGTCGTCGGCCAGCATCTCCAGCAGCACGGGGACGACCCGGCGGGCCGTGCTCGCGGCGGGAAGCCAGGGGAAGGCCTGCGCGAGCGCCAGGAACGGAAGCAGCAGCAGATCGTGGCGCCCGGCGGCATGCGCCCGCTCATGGCCGAGCACCGCCTCGGTCTCCTCGGCATCGAGGAGGTCGAGCGTTCCTGCGCTGAGCACGATACGGGCTCGGCGGCCGGGAATGCAGTAGGCCACCGGCCTGGCGCCGGGCAGCACATAGACGTCGTGGAGCACCGACGGGTCGGCCGCGACATCCACCAGCAGCCGCTGCCTGTTTTGGGCTCGAACCGTGCGCACCGCGGCCCGCACGGTGTGCAACGACAACCAGCCGATCAGACCGGCGCTCCACACCAGCGCGACGATGTGCGCCGGTCCCAGACCGTCCAGCCCCCGCCCGTCGAGAATCTGACGGATCAGAGTGTGCGCACCGTGCGGGAACACCGCTGCGAGCGGCGCCACCGAGGCCACCAGGCCGATGCCGACCGCTCCCAGTCCGCCGGCCAGCCCGATCGCCTGCCACATGACCAGGGCGGCGCGGGGACAGCGATGCGTCCACCCGGCGCCGGCGAGCCGCTCGGCGAGCCGGCCTCCTGCCAGCAGCGGCACCAGCGCCACGGCCGCGGCGACCAGCCAGACGATCACGACGTCTTGCCCAGGTCCCGGTTGTCGAGTGCCTCGCGCAGCGCGGCGGCCACCTGCGGCGAAACGCTGCCGACGAAACGGCTGACCGCGGCCTCCACATCACCGGCGCCGTCCAGTACCTGGCGCATGGCCTCGGCGACGAAGACGTCCTTGCCGCCCGCGGCGCGATACAGATGGGCCCGGCCACTGCGCTCCCGGGTGACCAGGCCCTTGCGCGACAGCCGCACCAGCACCGTCAACACGGTCGTGACCGCAGGCGCCGAGGGCAGAGCGTCGGCCAGGTCCTGGGCGAACACGCCCTCGGGATGGTTCCACAACGCTTCCATGATCGAACGTTCCAGGTTGCCGAGCCGCACCTGTCAGCCCCTTCGCCTCTGTCATGGTTGTTTCCCACGATGAAGGCTACCGGCCCGCGCCCGGGTGACCCGCGCCTGTGAAGAGAGCACCCGGCTCGTGGACACTTCATTCCCGAAATCACCTCTCAGGGGGACGGGGTGATGGCGGCCGGGTGCGGCCCCCCTCCGAACGCCCTCGACATCTGCTCGGCCAGCATGGCCTCAGCCGCCGTAAGTCTGCCGCCACGCGGTTGACGCGCTGTGCTCCGCGAGCCGGTGTCGCCCGCTCGTGGACGCCCTCCCGGAACACTAAATCACATCCCGGATGTGAATGGTCACACAGGGTAATGTATGTTCGTGGTCATGATCGGATCGATGCGGCGAGTCGCGCGGCGTGGAGGCGTCGCCTTCACGCTGTGCCTGACCGTACTCGGCATCGTCGTGCTGATCCATCTGGCGCTGTACGTCGCCGCTCACGCTCATGCGGCGCATCATCATGCGTCCGGCGTGCAGGCTGTGACCTCCGTCAGCGACTCGAACACCGAAACCCCCTCCGCGGTCGCCGCGGTGTCGCGCGAGCACGCACCGTGCCCTCGCCTTCCCGCCGATCATGACCATCGCCTGTGTGGCGCGGCCACCGGGGCGCAGATCACCGGTGTACGCCCCCTGCCGCAGACCGGCCCTGCCGTCGGCGACCCGATGATCACTGAGGTGTCCGCGACACTCTCGCCGTCGCCCGCCCAGCGATCTTCGCAGCCGGTGTGCCCGCCGCCGGGGGCTGTGTTGCTCGTTCTCAAATCCGTTTCCCGCATATAGAAGCCAGCCCACCGGGCCCCTTGGCAACGACTCAAAGCTCGACACGATCGGCGTGAGCCGTCGCTTCCGCGTGCCCAAAAGCGAGTCGACCACATCGCAACCATGGGAAACGGATCATGACACACACCCTCAATTCATCGCAGATCGCCACCACCTCGCTCGGCCAGTTGATCACCGGAGCCACCTGCCACGCCCCCGAGCACGTGGTC
>NZ_JBEXUE010000340.1:0-11092 GCF_040614275.1 Streptosporangium sp. NPDC006013 | reverse complement strand
TGGGCGCCCGTGGCCGCCGTGCACGTGGAGAAGGTCTCCTTCGACACCCACGCCCTGTCGGCCGGGCGGCCGCTCGAAGGAGCGGAATACCAGCAGGGCACCCTCGCCGGGTACGAGGTCCGCGAATACCTGCTCGCCAAGTGGGGGCGCGCTTGTGCCTACTGCGGCAAGCAGGACGTGCCGTTGAACATCGATCACATCCACCCCCGCAGCCGGGGCGGCTCCGACCGCGTCAGCAACCTCACCCTGGCTTGCATCCCGTGTAACCAGACCAAGAACGCCACCCCCGTGCAGGAGTTCCTCAAGGACAAGCCTGCCCTTCTCGCGGAAATCCTCAAGCAGGCGAAAGCGCCGCTGCGCGACGCCGCCGCCGTCAACACCACCCGCTGGGCACTGTGGCAGGCGCTGCAAGCGACCGGCCTGCCCGTTCACACCGCCTCCGGCGGGCGCACCAAATGGAACCGTTCCCGCACCGGCGCCCCGAAATCCCACACGTTGGACGCGCTGCACGTCGGCCACCTGGAGAGCGTGACCGCCTGGCCGTCCACCGTGCTCGTGGCCAAGGCGACCGGGCGCGGCACCTACACCCGCACCACCCCCGACCGATACGGGTTCCCCCGCCTTGTCCGGCCACGGAGCAAGCTGCACCACGGCTTCCAAACCGGCGACCTGGTCCGGGCCAACATCCCGGCAGGCAAGAAGGCCGGGATTCACGCCGGGCGAGTCCTGGTCCGCTCCTCCGGCTCGTTCGACATCACCACCCGGCACGGCCGCATCACCGGGATCAACCACCGGCACGTCCGCCACCTTCAACGCGCAGACGGCTACGGCTACACGACCCGGAAAGAAGCCGATCGACATGACCGACCGGTCTGGGCACGCTCGGGCCCTGGCGGCCCTCCCGCTCCCGGTTCCTCCCCGGCCTGAAGGCCAGGGCATCCTCGGGAGGCTCTGGTGACAGCCGGCAGGACATTCGCCCGCCGCCGCGCCGGCGGGCGGTACCTCCGTTTCCCCGGCGCCGCCTGACTGCGGCAGAGGCCGGGAACCCGGAACGCCTGGTGATCGTTTGCTCTTCGGTCACGTTCAACGGACAAGCAGGAGAGGAAGCCGTGATCTTCAAACGGATGCTGGGAGCCTTCGGTGTCGGGGCCCCGTCGGTGGACACCGTCCTGTCCACCCCCCGCGTGCAACCCGGCGGGCTGCTGCGCGGCGAGGTAAGGATCAAGGGCGGCGACTTCGACGCCGACATCGAGTACATCACGCTTGGCCTGGTCACCCGGGTGGAATCTGAGCACGGCGAGGGTGAGCAGATCGGCCTGATGGAACTTCACCGTACACAGGTCTCTGGACCGTTCCGGCTGCGCAGCGGAGAGGACAGGACCGTCCCCTTCCAGTTCCCCGTCCCCTGGGAGGCACCGATCACCGAGATCGCCGGGCAGCACCTGCACGGCATGGGCATGGGGGTGCGCACCGAGCTGGCGATCGCCGCGGCGGTCGACAAGGGCGACATGGATCCGGTCGAGATCGAGCCACTGGCCTCCCAGGAGGCGTTCCTGCGGGCGTTCTCCCAGCTCGGCTTCCACTTCAAGAGCGCCGACCTGGAGCATGGCCACATCTACGGGGTGAGCCAGCAGCTGCCGTTCTACCAGGAGATCGAGTTCTACCCGCCGCCCGCCTACTCCGGGCAGATCAACGAGGTCGAGCTGACCTTCATCGCCAACCCCGGTGGGCTGGACATCGTCCTGGAGGCCGACAAGCGTACCGGCGGCTACGGCTCCGGCGGTGACGCCTTCGGCCGCTGGCAGACCAGCCACCAGGAGGCGGCGCACCGCGACTGGGCCTCGGAGATCAACGGCTGGCTGGGCGCGCTGTCCCAGTACTCGCACGGCGGCGGCCACTACGGCGGCCATGACCCGTACGCCCACCAGGGCGGCCACCAGGGCGGCCACGCCCCGTACGCCCACGGCGGTGGCCACGACCCGTACGCCCACCAGGGTGGTCACCACGGCGGTCACAGCGGTCCGGGAATGGGAGCGGTGGTGGCCGCCGGCGCGGCCGGTCTGGTCGGCGGCTACGTGGCCGCCGAGCTGGTCGAGGAGATCTTCGAGGACGAGGAAGAGGAGGAGTGACCGTGCCGGGTCCCGCCTGGTGAGCCCGGGCGGGGCAGGACGGTGACGGCCCGCCCGGCGACCTCGCGGGGCGGGCAGTCGTCATCCACTCAATCCGCCAGGTCCACGGTGTCGCGCAGCCTGGTCGGCTTGAGGAAGAGCACGGCGACGACGCCCACCGCGGCGATCGCCGCGGAGATCAGGAAGATGTGCCCGGTGGCGTCGCCGTACGCCGCGCGCACGACGGTTCTCGCGGCTTCGGGCAGCGCCTCAAGGTTGAGGGTGCTGCCCCCGGAGCCGGACGGCCGGATGCCCGCCTTCGCGAAGCCCTCGGCGATCCCGGTGGCCACCCGGCTGGCCAGGACCGCGCCCAGCACCGAGACTCCGATGGTGCCGCCCAGCGAGCGGAAGAAGGTGATGGCACCGCTGGCGGCACCCAGTTCCCGCAGCGGGACGACGTTCTGGATGACCAGCACCAGGTTCTGCATGGACATGCCGACGCCGATGCCGACCAGCATCATCGCGGCCGAGATGAGCACCAGCGAGGTCTCGTGGTCGATGAGGGACAGGCCGAGGAATCCGAGGGTGAGCACCACGGAACCCGCCACGATGTACGGCTTGACCTTGCCGCTCTTGGACACGAGCCGCCCGGAGATCGTGGAGGAGAGCAGCACGCCGAACATCATCGGGATGGTCAGCAGCCCGGCCTGGGTGGGGCTGTAGCCACGACCGATCTGGAAGTACTGCCCCAGGAAGACCGCTCCGCCGAACATCGCCATGCCCACCGCGAGGCTGGCCACGATGGCCAGGGCGGGGGTGCGCCTGCGGACGATGTGTATCGGCACGACCGGCTCGCTGACCCGTGACTCCACCCAGGTGGCGACGGCCAGGATCAGAATCCCGCCGCCGGCCATGACCGCGGTCTGCCAGGAGATCCAGTCGAAGGAGTTGCCGACGAAGGTGATCCAGATGAGCAGGACGCTGACGCCCGCGGCGATCAGCGTGGCGCCCGCGTAGTCGATCTTGACATTCGGGCGGCGGACCGAGACCACCTTGAGCGTCTTGTGCAGCAGGACGAAGGCGATCGCCGTGAACGGCACGGCGATGAAGAAGCACCAGCGCCAGCCCAGCCATGAGGTGTCGGCGATCAGGCCGCCGAGGAGCGGGCCACCCACGGTGGCCACGGCCATCACCCCGCCCAGATAGCCGTTGTAGCGTCCCCGCTCCTTGGGGCTGATCATCGCGGCGATGATGACCTGGACCAGGACCTGCAGGGCCCCCATACCCAGGCCCTGGATGGCGCGGAAGGCGATGAGCTGGCCGGCGTTCTGCGCGAACCCGCAGGCCAGCGAACTGAGCATGAAGATGACGATGGAGATCTGGAGGAGCAGCTTCTTGCTGAACAGGTCCGCCAGCCGGCCCCAGATCGGGGTGGAGGCGGTCGCGGCGAGCAGTGACGCGGTGATCACCCAGGTGTACTGGGACTGGGTCCCGTCGAGCGCGCCGATGATCTGTGGCAGCGCCACCGACACGATCGTGCCGCTGATCATCGCGACGAACAGCACCAGAAGCAGGCCGCTGAGCGCTTCGAGAATCTGCCGATGAGTCATCGGCTCCGTGCTTTGCGGCATGACCGCTTGGGTGCTCACACGACCTCCACGTACGGGTAACTGGAACAGGCCATGACACCATACATGCCCATTGAGAAAGTTTGCCCATTGGGCATATATGGTGTCAGGCGTTAGGCTGTCCGTGTTATGCAGATCACAATGGGGTTGCGCGAGCGCAAGAAGGCCGAGACGCGGCAGGCGGTTCACGAGGCCGCGCTACGGCTGACCGTGGAGCACGGCCTGGATCACGTCACCGTCGAGGCCATCGCCGACGCCGCCAACATCTCGCGACGAACCTTCTCCAACTACTTCGCCGGCAAGGAGGACGCCCTCCTCTACGGCGACGAGCAGCGCGTCCGCCTGCTGCTCGAGCGGGTCCGCACCCGCCCCGCCGAGGAATCGGCCTGGCGGGCGCTGCGCGGAGCGGTGCACGATCTCTACAGCGAAGTGGGCGGACCGGAAAGGGAGTGGGTGATCCGCGCCAGGCTCGCCAAGAGGCACCCCTCGCTCCTGGCCAGGCAACTGGCCAACCACGCCAACCTCGAACGCGAGCTCGCCCAGGTCATCGCAGAGCGCGGCGGCGACTCCGAGACCAGCGCCCGATCTCGGGTGATGGCGGCCGCCTTCCTGGTCTCGCTGCGCATCGCCACGCACATGTGGACCGACGAGTACGAGACCCGAACCCTGCGCGAGGTCATGGACGACGTCTTGGACGAGATGGCTCACCCCTTCGACGGGGAGTGAACCGCGTCGGTTCTCGCACCGCTCTCGAAGACCCGGCCGCCGATGGGGGCCGCCCGTACGAAGTTCCCAGGCCTTCGTGCGGGCGGCTCACCCGAAGATCGCCTGGGCGAGGGTGAGACCGGCGAACACCGCTCCCAGGCCGGCGACGATCGAGGCGACGACGTTGGCGACGGCGAAGAACACCGCGCCGGTCTCGGCCAGCCGCAGCGTCTCGTAGGAGAACGTCGAGTACGTGGTCAGCGCCCCGCAGAAGCCGGTGCCCAGCAGCAACTGCACGCCGGTGCCCGCCGCCCCGGACAGCGCGGCCCCGGCCAGGACGCCCAGGATCAGCGAGCCGGCCACGTTGACCGTGAAGGTGCCCCAGGGGAAGACCGTGTCGTGGCGTGCCTGCACGGCCCGGTCGGTCAGGTATCGCAACGGCGCGCCGACCGCGCCGCCGAGCAGCACCAGCAGCCAGTTCACTGCGCCCGTCCGGCACGGGGGCGAACGACCTCGACCTCGTCCAGAACGGCCAGGCTCTCGGTGAGCAGGTCGTCCAGCCGGGGCAGGAAGGCGCGGATCCGCTCCTCGGTATCGATGATCACGATGGTCACCGGCAGGTCGTCGGTCATCGACAGCAACCGGGTGGTGTGCACGATCGAGGTGGTTCCGAAACCCTCCACGCCGCGGAAGACCGATGCCCCGGCCAGCCCGGCGGCATGGGCGCGGTGCACGATCTCGCTGTACAGGGGGCGGTGGCGCCAGGTGTCGGTGTCGTCGGTGAAGATCATCAACCGCAGCGCCCGTCCAGGCGGGATCATCGCATTCTCCTCACCAGGAGCCGGCGGGTGGCCCACGCGCCGGTGACCACCGCGGCCAGGGCCGCCAGGAGCGTCGCCGCCAGGTAGCCGAGCGCCGGGCCGACCCTGCCGCCGGAGACCAGGCGCTCGATGTCCAGGCAGTAGGTGGAGAAGGTGGTGAATCCGCCCAGCACTCCGGTGGCGAGGAACGGCCGCACCCAGGCCGGTGCCGTCCACACCTCGGTCAGCACCACCAGCAGGACCCCGATCAGCAGGCAGCCCACCACATTGACGCAGAACGTGGTCCACGGGAAGGAGCCGGCCGCGGTCGGCCACAGCAGGGCGGCACCGTAACGGGCGCCTGTGCCGATCGCGCCACCGGCGGCGATCGCCGCCAGGACACCGTAGTGCGAGCGACGCGGCTCGGGGGGATCGACGGGCTCGGCCACTGTCTCGAACCTCACCTGTTTCGAGCGCATGCCTCTCCCTACACGCGGTGGATGCCCGACACGACCTATCAGCGAGTAGGGACCGCCTGCGGCAGCGGGGTGCCGCGCCTCGGGGACGGGCGGGCCGCGCCGGCACGGATCCTCGGCCCTGCTCAGCCTAGCGCGATCACGTCTCGATCACCGTCACCGCCGCTCAGGACATCGTGTGGCAGGACCGTCCAGCCGCCGAAGGTACCCGATGACAGGGATGAAGTCCCATAGGTCACAATGATCGCCGGAGGTGGTGATGGTGATGCGGCGCGGGGTCGCGGCGATCCTGATCTCGGCGGCGGCGTTCGGGCTCATGCCCGTCTTCGCCTCCTTCGCGTACGGCACGGGGATGTCGGTGACGACGCTCCTCATGCTGCGGTTCGCGATCGCGACGGCGGTGTTCCTCGGATGGCTGGGAGTGCGCGGCAGGCTCGGGCGGCTGACCGGACGGCAGTGGGCGACCCTCGCGCTGCTGGGCGGCGGCATGTACGCGGCCCAGTCGCTGCTCTACTTCACGGCGGTCCAGCGCATCTCGCCGGCCCTCGCCGTACTGCTGCTGTACCTGTATCCGGCGCTCGTGTCCATCCTGTCGGCGGTGGTGGAGCGCACTCGCATGAGCTGGACCGTCGCCGGGCCGATCCTGGTGTCACTGGCCGGGCTGACCCTGGTGGTGGGCCGTCTGGACACCGGCCTCGACGTTCCCGGTCTGCTCGCGGCGGTCGGGGCCGCCGTGGCCTACGCCCTGTACATCATCGTGGGCAGCCGGGTCTCCGCCTCGCTGTCCCCCTCGGTCACCACGGCCTACCTGTCGATGTTCGCCACCGGCTCGTTCGCGCTGCTCGGGCTGGCATCGGGCGGGCTGGACCTCGGCTTCGCGCCGGCGGGCTGGGTCTGGGCGACGGCGGTGGCGCTCGTGTCGACGGTGCTCGCGATCGCCCTGTTCTTCGCCGGGGCCACGACGCTCGGCCCGGTACGCGCGTCGATTCTCAGCATGCTGGAGCCCGTCGTGACGGTGCTCGCCACCTGGCTGCTGCTGGGCGGAACCCTGACCTGGCAGCAACTCGCGGGGGGCGCGGTGGTGCTGGCCGGCGCCCTCTGGGGCATCCTGGCGAGCTCGGCCCGCGGTACCTCCCCGGCTGCGGAGAAGAGCGCCGTGGAGGCGTCCTCCTAGCACCCGCGACCGGTCGGACAGCACTTCTCGTAGCCTGGCTACCGCGCCGGCGGCGTCCCCGGCCCGCCCCTGCCGGAACGCGAGACTGTGCCGGCCGTACGGCGGCGGAGCAGGCGCGGTACGGCGACGGTGAGCATGCCGACGCCGACGGAGACGGTCAGGGCGACGACGAAGATCACTGTGGGACGCCAAGGCCAGCCGGCCCCGGAAAGGCGCAGCTGTCCGACGGGATATTCGGAGAACTTGGCGGTGGTCCGGGCCGTGGCGCTGTCGGCATGGGCGGCGAGGTCACGGAGCATCGGGTCGAAACCGAACTCGCCGTCCCGCCGGCCGCCGCCGGGCAGTTCCGGTGTGAGACTCCGTCCTGACGCCCAGCTCGCCAGGGCGGGCGTCAGGTCGCCGCGCACGCCCGGAACCACGAACCGGTCCACACGCGGCACCGCCGTCCCCGCTGGTTCGGTGAGCAGGACCACACCGTGCCGTGTGGTGACCGTTCCGGTGGCGCTGATCGGGATCGCGCGGGCGCTGAAGGAGACACCGGAGTAGACCTCGAACGCCGCGGCGGCGTCGATCTCTCCCACTCCCTCCACCAGCCCGATGCCGATCGTGGGGCGCCACCAGGGGAACGCCGCGTTCAGCACGTACGGCAGGTCGGACAGGGCGAGGTGGTTCGGGGTGATCGCGGTGGAGCCGTCCAGACTCCAGCCGGGATAGTGGAGCGCGCTCCCGATCCGCTGGGCCTCCGCCGCGCCCGCGAACCGCTCGACCAGGCGTAGCGCGCCGACGGTGCCGGAGGTGATGCCCGCCGTGGTGGTGATCGCGCCGTCCTCCACAT
Source organism: Streptosporangium sp. NPDC006013 (assembly GCF_040614275.1). Classification (NCBI taxonomy): domain Bacteria; kingdom Bacillati; phylum Actinomycetota; class Actinomycetes; order Streptosporangiales; family Streptosporangiaceae; genus Streptosporangium; species Streptosporangium sp. NPDC006013. The sequence goes on along the minus strand of NZ_JBEXUE010000340.1, from coordinate 3,366 downwards.
AGCGTTCGCCGCTCTGCCACCGCACCTTGGGGTGGTTCCGCTTCAGGGAGCCGATGTTGGCCCAGAAGGAGGTCGCCTGGCGATTGTCGAGCACACCGGCGGCCGCGAGGAGTTCCGAGCCCGCGCAGACGCCCAGCAGGCGGGCGCCGTACCGGGACCGCGCGGCGATCCACTCACGCAACGGCTTCTCCACCGTGCCGGTGGGATCGATGACGGCGGGCACCACCACCACGTCCGGTTCGGAAACGGCACCTGTCCCGACCTCTTCCAGGGTGTGGTCGGGCAGCAGGTGCAGGCCGCCGGAAAGCGGGGACGGGGTTCGCCGGGCCGCGACGGTGTAGACGGCGAATCTTTCCGACCGGGCGAAGACCTCGTAGGGGGCGAGAACGTCGGCGGAGACCGAGCCGGCGTTGCTGACCACGATCGCGACAGTGATCCGTCCGCCGGGTATCGCCTTGGGGGCCGGCCAGCCCCGGGCAGGCGGGCGCTGATGAGACAGGGGGTAGCTCTGGCCCATCACCGTGCTGACACCGGCGGCGCAGATCCCGCCCAGGGAGGCGAGGAACAAGGCGGCGCCCAGCAGGACACGCCCGATCCGGCGCACGACAGGCATGGTCAGACCGCTGTGGACAGGGGACACCGGAGGCTCTCTTCTGTGACGGCCATTGAGGCATAGCGAAATCACGGCAGCGCGATCGGCGCCGTGAAAGGGGGATCAGGGTGAGGTATGCCGCTCAGCGCGCGTGCTTGCGCGCCGCGGACGGGGGCATCCCGTACCGGGCGGAGAACAGGCGGCGGAAGTGCCGGACATCGCGGAAGCCGCAACGGCTCGCTACGGCATCCACGCCGAGGTCCGTGTCGGCCAGCAGCCTCGAAGCCCGTTCCAGGCGCAGTTGCTGCTGGTATTCCAGGGGGCTGATGCCGATCGACGTGCTGAACGCCCGGCTCAGACCGCGCGGGGACAGGTGTGCCACCGCGGCCAACTCGGCGAGGGTGTGCGGGGTGTCCAGGTGCTGGGCGAGATGGTCCTGTACGCGGTGGACGGCCGGATGCAGGTGCGAACGGTGCTGGAGAAAGGGACTGATCTGGGTCGCCGAACCGTTTCGCCGCAGATAGACCACCAGTTCCCGGGCGACCGCGGCGGCGAGGGCGGGGCCGTGGTCGCGTTCCACCAGCGACAGCGCCAGATCGATCCCGGCTGAGATCCCCGCGCTGGTGCTCACCGGGCCGTCGTGGACGTACAGCACCCCGTCCTGGACCCGGGCCGCCGGGTATCTCCGCCGCATCGCCTCGATGAGCGACCAGTGGGTGGTGCACCGGCGCCCGTCCAGCAGCCCTGCCTCGCCCAACGCCGCCGCGCCGCTGCACACCGACGCTATCCGGGCCCCGCAGCGCTGTGCCGTACGCAGCCACTGCGTCACCGAGTCGGGAACCAACGGCTCGCTCGGCCGAAGATCCCTCAGCCGGGGTCCCGGCACCAGCACCAGGTCACCGGGCTCGGTCGGCAGCAGAGCGCCGAGTCCGGCCAGCCTCAGTCCCTGTGCCGACACCGCCTCTTCGGTATCGGACACGAACTCCAACCGGTAATCGGCACCCAGATGCGCCGCGACGTCGAAGACCTGCGCAGGACCGCCCAGGTCCAGCAGGTTCACGTCCGGCAGGACCAGCACCACCACCCGGCCCGTACTCGTCACTCGTTCACTCACGGCGCCTACGCTAGACCGCCCGCACCATGATCCGGGAGGGCCGTACGTACTGTGCACCGGACGGATCAGGCACTCGTCGATCCGTCCGGTGCGTAGTCGGTGATGAGCGTCGTCCTGCTCGGCCCGGCCTTGGTGCTGTTCTCCTTCGGCCTCATGGCGGAATCCTGGGCGATGAAGATCGGAGCGGGCGCGCCGGTGGCGGTCATGACCGGAGGATTCATGCTCAACCGGTGCGGCCCGGTTCGAGGTCGGCCGCTCAGCGCTTGTCGCGGTGCTGGTCGAGCAGGCGGATGAGCAGGCTCATGGTGGCGGCGCCGGCGGCTCCGCCGCTGAGCAGGGCGGTGGGCCAGGCGGTGCCGGCGGCCAGGGTGAGCGCGCAGGCGACGGCCGTCACCAGCGCGGTGGTGGTCAAGGTGAGAAGCACGGGTACAGAGAACATCGGGGTCGCTCCTGAGGTGGCATCGCCGGGGATCCGGCGGTCTGGTCATCGGCCCAGAACGCGATGAGCTCGGTCTCGGTGAGCTCGTCAGCCGGGCGGTTGGGCGGAATACGCCCGGTGGTCAAGGCCCACACCGTCACCAGCAAGGTCAGTAGCTGGTCGTCGTTGTGAACCCACGGCGGGGGTGGGGAGCCCGGCCGGGTGCCGGTGACACGGAGAAAGGCAGGCGAAGCAGTCAGGGCGTGCGCCATGGGCTTTCTCCTTCATCGTCGGCACTGAGGGGTGCGATCAACGATGAAGGTGCCGCCATCCGGGCCGCTACCGGTTCAAACATGTCCGGAAGAGACCGGATAAATACCCTTTTGCAAGGTGAGAAATATTTACGTTCTCGACGCCGATATCCCTTCGTCCCGGCCTGGCGGGCAGGATTTTCGGCGTCCTTCGGAGCGGTCCGACTCCATCCGGTCTCATCCGGACTCATCCGGATCGCTCCGATGTCATCCGGATCGCTCCGATGTCATCCGGATCGCTCCGATGTCATCCGGATGCCTCCGGACTGTGTACTTACAGGTCAACGGCCGTTAATCCCGGACGAAGCGGAATATGCGATCTCCCTCAGCCTGGCCGCCGATTAATGCCAATATGACTCCCGCTACTACTTGTAGATCACGGATCACTCATTTCCGGCTAAGGGCGATGGCTGAACAACATCGTGTTGCGGCGCTACGCGCCTTCGTCGATCAGCTCAACGAGCTGCGTGGCCTGGCCGGCTCCCCGGCGCTGTCTCGACTGCACACGCTGTCGATACGCATTCCAGAGAACAACGAGGGCAGGGGGCTGGCGCCAAGCACTACCCACGACATCCTGACCGGCAAACGCAAACGCGCCCCGGCATGGGCGTGGGTGGCGTCCTTCGTGGCCGCCTGCACGGTGGCCGCCGAGCAGACCGGCCTGGATGTGCAGGCCATGGGCGACACCCGGGCCTGGTATCAGAGCTGGCGAGCCGCCCATGATGCCCGGCCCGATCCACCGGCTGCGCCCCCCGCACCTGCCGCGCCGGCCCTCACCACGCCGCCGCCGGGACCGGCCTTCGTCCCGTTCGCCGCCTCGCCCTCACCCGCGCAACGGCCCGAGGCTGACTTGCTGAGGGTTGCCAGGTCTCTGCTGAACGACCTTGAAGACGCACGCATGCGAGAGGCGACCCTCCGCGCCTACTACCTG
>NZ_JBEXUE010000339.1:0-11106 GCF_040614275.1 Streptosporangium sp. NPDC006013 | reverse complement strand
CCCTGGAGCCCGTTCAGCACCGCGCGCGGCAGGTCCTCGGGCGCGTAGCAGGCCAGCACTCGCAGCGCGTGGATCGCCAGGGGGTCGGCCTGCTCGATCTGTGGGCACGTCAGCGCCCACACCCGGGCCACCGCGCCAGCACCCGGGACGCCTCCAGAAGTGGTGTGCAGCAGACGCAGGTAGCCGGCCAGGTCCGCACCGGGAGTGTTGGCGATGTAGGCACCGGCTTGCCGAAGCGCCGACTGGGATCCTTCCAGCTCCGCGGCCAGCCGTCCGGCCTGTTCCTCGGCCTGAGCGCGATCGGGGCCGACTGCGGCACCGATCGTGGACAGCACCAGTTTTACCGCGTCCGTAGGGGACAAAGAAGTCAGCACTCTCCAACCCTGTCGCCCGAGGACGACAGTCCACCTCGATGACGCATATCCGTTATCTCACTCACTGCGCCCCCCGAAGGCAGGCGAGGTTTCGTCGTGTCAGGCCGGGTTGCCAACCGGAGCGTCTTCGACCTCTCGGCGATGTGCAGCGAGGCCAGCCAGTTTCGATCAGGTGTGTGGCGACTGACCGCGCACGGTTTGGACCCTTGCGAGGCTCCGGCCGCCAAGAAGAAGCGAGCACAGCGTCCGAAGACGATTGGTTGTGGGTCTTACCACGAAACTCTCCCTGAAAGATTGGCATAAATCAGGACGAAGCGGCCACGTGATCCTCGCCGCCCTCGATGGACGGATCCTGCGTATCCAGCAGAGAAAGACCGAAAATCGGTCATTTAGGTAATAAAAAGTGTTCTTTCCGGTTGGTCCGATATGTGGCTGTCCTTGACGGCGATGATGAAAGCGGAATTTCAAACTGTCGGAACGGGAGGTTAAAGTGATCGACCAGTTCTGTTGTCGCGCCTATAGCTGAGGTCGCCTCATGCCGGTCGAGAAGTTGGAGAACGACATCCAGACGCTGGTCGGGAAGATCTCCCGGGGAGAGATCATGCTCCCGGAGATCCAGCGCGGCTACGTCTGGAAGCCCACACAGGTGGCGAAGCTCATCGAGTCGCTCTACCGGGGATATCCGTCGGGCTCGCTGCTGCTCTGGCGGACCGATGACATGCCGGAGACCCGCCCCATCGCGATCAGCGGGGGCAACGGTGCCCCGCCCGCGGTCCCGCCGCTGTTCCTGCTCGACGGCCAGCAGCGGCTCACCTCCCTGCACCGGGTGATCAGCGACCACCCCGAGGCCCAGATCGTGTTCAACGTCGAGACCCAGGCGTTCCAGAACCAGAGTGCCGCGACGGCGAAGGACCCTCGCTGGATGAAGGTCGCCGATGTACTCCGGCCGGGTGCCAAGCAGTTCCCGGTCATCGTCAGGATGAGCGGCGCGCTGCCCGAGATGGACCCTGACCTGATCGGAGAGCGGATCAGCCGGCTGGCCCTGATCCGGGACCGCAGGTTCCACATGGAGGTCCTCACTGAGTTCCCATATGAGGAAATCGCCCAGATCTTCGTGCGGGTCAACAGTGGGCGGCCGCTCAAGACCAGCGACCTCGCGCTGGCCACCCTCTCCGCCCGCTGGCCCGGGATCGTGGACAGGCTCGAAACCGAGGCCAGGTACTGGGCCAAGCACGATTTCGGCGACCTGGACGCCACCTTCCTCACCCGTGCGCTCACCGGCACGGTCCTGGGCCGTGGCCTGTCCACCTGGTCGCACAGCCGACTGATCGCGGCGACCGACGAGCAGCTCGAGCGGGGCTGGGCCACGGTGCAGAGAGGGCTGCGCCACCTCGTCCCGCTGCTCAAGGAAAACCTGAAGATCTCCAGCAGTGGCCTGCTGCCCTCGCACATGGTCCTGCTTCCGCTGATCGTGCTGCTGGGCGAGCGGGCCGACGAGTCGCTGGACGCCGAGACGACCAAGGGCCTGCTCTACTGGTTCCTCGTCGCGACCATCCGCAACCGCTACAGCACCTCCACCGACACCCGTCTCAGCCAGGACATCCCGGTGACCCGGGAGTCCGAGCCGGTCAGACGACTGCTCACCAACCTCGGCATCGTGGGCACCCAGGTCGAGGTGACCCCCCAGGCACTGGCCGGGCGCACGGTCGGCAGTCCTTATTTCTTCCTGAGCTACCTGGTGGCCAAGGAGGCGGGCGCCACCGACTGGTGGCACGGCACGCAGATCAGCGCCCTCGCCGAGGGCGGGCAGAAGTTGGAATATCACCACATTCATCCGCAGGCGACGCTGAAGAATCATCCCGCGAAATACACCAAGACCGAGATCAACGACCTGGCCAACCTCGCGTTCATCTCGGCCAAGGCCAATCGGAAGATCAGCGATCGCTCGCCGCGCGAGTACTTCGTCGACGCCAAGTTCTCGCTGCTCACCGAGGCCGAGCTGGCGGCGCACTTCGTCCCCTACGACGAGGCGTTGCGCGATGCCGGGACGTACCGGGAGTTCCTGGTGGCCCGCCGCAGGCGGCTGGCCGGGGCCATGACCGAGCTGCTGGACCGCTTCAGGCCCGCCTGGATGGACGAGGCACCTGCCGCCGCCGATCCGCTCGCCGGTTGCTCGCTGGAGTTCGTCCTCTACCAGAGCACCTGGGACGAGAGCCGGGTCGTCGCCGTGGCCCAGCAGGACGGCTCGACCTGGACCGGTTCCTTCGGTCTGAACGAGCTGGTGTCTGCGCTCGACGCCGCCGACGGAGGGTTGGACAGTGACCTGGTGATCTCCGGGGAGACCTGCCCCCTGCGGGTGGAGGGAGACTCGGTGAACGTGACGATCGGACCTTTCACGGTCTCGGGAACCCTGGGCGAATGGCGCCAAATGGTCGAGCGGGAAAAGGACGATGCGCTGCCGCTCTCCCAGCTTCCCCAGGTCGTGGAGATTCCCCGGCAGGGGGAGCCGGCCCTTTTCCCGGTTACAAGCATCGAATAACTATTCGTGCCGTCCTATTCCGGATGCCGTGGTCAGTGATTACTTTCGCTGGCATGGAAGGTTCCAAAGATGCGGAGTCCCCGAAAAAGACCGGCCCTGTGGAACTGCTCAACATCCGGGAGAGGTCCTGGTCCAGACGTCTGCGCGGGTCGTCCCTGATCGCGGAGGTGGACGTCAAGGACGCCTACAGCGAACAGGTGGCGTCGGTCCTCGGCAAGGTCTACGAGAAATGGGTCGGAACCAGACGGCAGCCCGGTGACTTCTTCGTACGATGGCCCTCCTGCGTGGCGATCGCCGTCACCGGGGTCGCCGCCCGGGATTACCGGCAGGGGACGTTCTGGCCGGAGCTGTGGAAGGCCATCCGCTATCGGGGGCTTCCGGAAGATCAGACCGTCTGGGGGCAGGGGTTCGTCGCGGCGGTCGACAGCCTCGGCATGCCCACTTTTCCCGACATGCCGATGCCCTACCTCGGCCCGATCCTGATGCACACCGGCATCCCGACCTTCTGTCTGGAGGACTACTTCCGGCTGATCACCCAGCGCAGGACCGGCGAGCGGGGGCTGGACGCCGAGGGGTTTCTCGCCTGGGCGACCGTGCCGGGGCGGGAGAAGCGCCTCCAGGAGCTGGACGTGCCCGCGCGCCGCTTCCTGCAGCACGGCACCGAGTTCGCGCTGGACTTCGTCGAGCGTAGTTTCGACCTGCTGGACCGGCTGGGAGACTCGGCCCCGGATCTCGACGGCGTCGGGCTGCCGCCCCGGGTGGTCGGTCGCGCCCAGCAACTGGCGGCCGAGGGCCGTCTCGCGCTGGGGGCCTCGCGACCCTCCAGCGGAAGCCGTACCCGCACCGAACGGCCCAGGATCGCCCTCGACCCCTTCGGCCGGGGCATCGAGGTCGTCCTGCCCGCGATCAGCGAGACCCCCGACGGGGTCGCGCGCTGGAACATCACCGCCGATGGGGTGACCACCACGGTCCGCAGCCAGGCCCAGTGGGTGGGGACGGCCGAGGGAGCCCCCTCGACCAGCTTCGGCCTGCTGCGGCCAGTCCGTACGGTGGTGGTCGCTCTCGCGGGCTGGCAGCACCAGAGCGAACTCCCCGTCGTTGACCCGGCCGCGCCCCTGCTGGTCTTCGCCGAGGACGGTCGCTTGCTGCCGCCCAGCCTGCCGCTCCCGCCCGACGTGGTCTGGGTGGTGCATCCTGACGAGCACGAACTGGTGGCGGACGGCCCGCTCATGGTGACCGTCGAGGGACAGCTACCACTCGGCTGGGACGGCTGGTGCCTGCGGCAGGTCTCGCTGCGGGGCGTGCGCTCGGTCGAACTCGCCGGGATTCCCGCCGGCCGCCGTACCGTGCGGGGCTACTCCCACCCCAGGATCGTCACCGGCGAGCCCGTCCGGGGAGTCACCACGCCGTACGGCTCCCCGGTCTACCCGCATCCGCCGGAGATCTGGTTGCCGGGCGAGTCCGGCGCGGACACGGCCTGGCTGATCGAGGTACGGCTCAGCGGGAGTGACACCGTCGTCGCGTCGCGTCCCCAGACGATCAGCGAGCCCACCACGGTCACCGACCTGTGGGACTCGCTGCCCCGGCCGCTGCTCGGTGCCTTCGACCTCGCCGTACGCGGTCCGCTCGGACGCGGGGCCAAGCGTACGGTGTTCGTCGCCGAGGGCCTTGACGTGCGCTTCACCCCCGGTGTCCGGGTGTTCGGCAGCTCAGGTCTGGCCGACGGCCGGGCCGAGCTGTCGGCGGCGATCGGGGGCCGTGCCAACCCGAGGATGCTCTCCTTCGACGCCGACCAGCTCGCCGGCGTGGTTGAGTACCGGACCGACACCGAGTCCGAGCCCCTGGTGGTCACACCTCCGCACGTCCAGATCATGCACGAACGGGCCGCGGAGTCGCCGGGCTGGCGGGCGGGTCCGCTGCGGATCGCCTCCGACGTGTTCACCGACGGCCCCGGCGCCCTGCTCGTCCGGGTTCCCGAGGCGCGTGCCCTGCCGACGTTGCGGGTGGTGGTCGGGGGGCAGATCGTGCAGGAGGTCCCGTCCAGTGGCCGGGCCCAGGAGGGAACGGCCCGCTACGACCTGGTCAGGATCGCCGACACGGTGCACGAACACCAGCGAGCCGACCTGCTGCTGGACGTGGGCAAGGAGATCATCAGGGTCGCGAGCATCCGCCCCCGCCAGCTCGCGCGGAGCGCCGACCGGATGGACGGACACCTCCAGCTCGCCGAATTCGTGCCCGTCGAAGGGCTGACGGCCGGGATCTACGCTGCCCGAGCGCCCTGGCGCGAGCCGCTGATCGTGCCCGTCGAGCAGGACGGCAGGATCCCACTCCTCCCCGAGCTGGCCGACGCCGGTCCCCTGCTGCTCTGCCTCCAGGTGGACGACCCGTGGGTACCGGCCGAATGGCCACGCTGGCCCGACCACTACCTGATGGTCGGCGGCGAGGGGCATCTGGTCAGCGAGGACCTCGAGGAGACGAAGCTCTCCCGCTTCGTGGCGGGGGAGGGCGCCTTCCCTGACGAGGTCGACGACCTGCGGCGGGTCTGGACCACGCTGGATCTCATGCACCAGCTCCGGTCGTCCTCGGACGTGCAGCAGTTCCGGTTGCACTGCTCCCGGCCACTGCTGCAGCGACCCGCCGACGCGCTGGTCGCGCTGGTGGATCTCGGCTTCGAGCCGGACCGCACGGTGGTCGCCCTCATTACCTCGGGTCTCGCGGCGACCGCCGTACCGGACCTCGATCAGGTCGGTACGGCGCGGAAGATGTGGGCGCTCGCCCCGGCGGCGGCGGTACTGGCCGGAGACCTGGCGGACGCCGACTGCTTCTCGGCGGCGGAACGGCAGTGTGGTGAGGTACTGGCCGAGATCACCGAGAAAAGCGTCGACCCCTGGGCGGGAGTGGGGCGGTTCGGGCCCGAGGTCGAGAGGATGGTCCACCTGACCTCCCAGCAGATCGAGGGCATCTGGCGAGCCGCCAACGTCGTCCCCCAGGCGCTGCTCGACGTCGACACCCGGGCGTCGGCAGCGCGCAGGCTCTTCGACGCCCGGGACAGGGAGGCATTGCGACTGGTCAGCCAGATCGCCGCGCACGCGGTCAGGACGGCGCAGTCGGTGCTGGGACAGTCGGCTCTGCTCCGCCAGGTCAACGAGCGAAGGCCCCCGGCGGATCGGCGCGGCTGGTACTCCCTGCCCGCTGCTTCGATGGCATTCGCGCTCCTCGCCAGGCTGGCGGCCAGAGGGGATACGGACTGCACTCGTGCGGAACAGCTCTTCCGCGCCGACTGGGCCCGGCTCGCCGCAGTGGCACCCGACCTCGTGACGATCGACCTCGTACTGGCCGAGTTGCTGATCGGCGCAGGGAAGAAGGAGACGCAGTGAGCGACACGCTCGACCCGCTGAGCACCAGCGACCTGATCGTCGAGAGCTACCGCCGGTATCTGCGGTCGCTGCTGCCCGTCCGCGAACCGCGGATCGCCCGCGCGCTGGCGGCGGAGATCTCCGCGAGTCCGATGCTGACCAAGGGGCCGCTGCTGGAGGCCACCCCGCCGTACGCGACGGGGGCCACGCTGCTCCAGCTCGTCAACGAGGGCGTGCTCGATCCGGCGTTCAGGATGCTCGCCGGCGAGGACCTGCCGTTGGAACGGCCGCTGTACCGGCACCAGGAGACCGCGATCCGCAAGGCCGGGCAGGGCCGGAACCTGGTGGTCGCCACCGGAACCGGTTCCGGCAAGACCGAGAGCTTCCTGCTGCCGATCCTGAACTCGCTGATCGCCGAGCATGGCCGCGGCGATCTCGGCCCAGGGGTGCGGGCGCTGCTGCTCTATCCGATGAACGCACTGGCCAACGACCAGTTGAAGCGACTGCGCAAGCTGCTGAAGAACGTCCCGCAGATCACCTTCGGCCGCTACACCGGGGACACGCCGGAGAGCGCGCGGGTGGGCGCGGAGAACTTCGAGGCGCTCAACCCCGGCGAGCCGCGACTGCCCAACGAACTGCTCAGCCGGCAGGAGATGCGGGAGAATCCTCCGCACCTCCTGCTGACCAACTACGCCATGCTGGAGTACCTCCTGCTCCGGCCCGACGACCTGTACCTGTTCGAGCAGCGGAGCTGGCGGTTCGTCGCGCTGGACGAGGCACACGTCTACGACGGCGCCAAGGCGGCCGAGCTGGCGATGCTGCTACGCCGCCTGCACGACCGGGTGGCTCCGGAACGGCCGCTGCAGTGCATCGCCACCAGTGCGACGGTCGGCGACGACCCGGCGCCGGTCACCGAGTTCGCCAGGAAGCTCTTCGACGTGCCCTTCGAGTGGGTGCCCGGCGACGCCTCCCGGCAGGACCTGGTCACCGCGACCCGGGTGCGGATGCCCGAGGGGCCGTTCTGGGGACCGCTGCCCGCCGACGCCTACCGGGAGCTGGCCGAGGCCGCCGACCCGGCCGCCGATCTGCTGGTGCTGGCCAAGGAGCGAGGGTTCGCCGCGGACGACCCCGGCCTGGCCCTCGCCCACGAGCGGGGCATGGCCGAGCTGCGCCGGCGATTGGCCGCGGGGCCGGTTCCCTTCGCAGACCTCGCCGGTTGGCTCTTCGACCCGCACGAACGACCGGCGGAGACGCTCGCCGCGCTGGTCGCGGTGGGCAGTAAGGTCCGTGATCTGGCCGGTTCGCCCGTGCTCTCCGCCCGCTACCACCTCTTCGCCAGGGCGACCGAGGGGGCGTTCACCTGCCTCACTCCTGCCGGGCCGCACGTCTCCCTGGGTCGTCACGAGACCTGCGCGTCCTGCCAGGGGGCCACCTTCGAGTTCGGTGCCTGCAAGCGGTGTGGCGCGGTCCATCTGATCGGCGCGGTCCGAGCGGATGGCGCCGACTACGTCTTCGCACCGAGGATCAAACGGGACGAGCGCAGGGTGTGGCTGCTCCTCGGTGACTCCCCGGTGCTGGCCGACGAGGACGACGAGCTCGACGAGATCGGCGGATCGACAGAGGTCACCGGGGACGACGCGTTCCTCTGCGCGGGGTGCGGCGGACTGTACCTCTCGTCGAGGCTGATCTGCGGGCGTGACGGCTGTACGGCGAGCTCCCTCTGGCCGGTCCGCCGGCTCAACACCCACCAGGACTCCCCGTCCGGCTGCGTCGCCTGCGGAGCGAGGGGGCAGGGGATGATCAGGCAGTTTGAGAGCGGCAACGACGCGGCGGTGGCCGTGCTCGGCACCGCCCTCTACCAGGCGCTTCCTCCCGCCGCCGAGGAGGAGCTGGCCGACCAGCCGGGGGAGGGGCGCAAGCTGCTCTCCTTCAGCGACAGCCGTCAGGCCGCCGCGTTCTTCGCCCCTTACCTGGAGTCCAGCTACGCGGGCATCCAGCACCGCCGCCTGATCCTCGAAGGGTTGAAGGCGGCCAGCCGGGACGACGACGCGGTCAGCGTCGCCGACCTCACCTATCAGGTGGCGAAGGCGGCGGACCGGGCCCATGTGTTCACCCGCCGGATGTCCGGTGGGGAGCGCAGGCGCGAGGTGGCCCTGTGGATCATGCGGGAGCTGGTGGCCATGGACGACCGCCAGTCCCTGGAGGGACTGGGACTGCTCCACGTCGATCTGGACCGGGAACGCAACTGGCCGGTCTCGGGGTTGAGGGCGCTGGGGCTCTCCGAGGAGGAGAGCTGGGCGCTGCTGACCGAGCTGCTCCGGACCGTCAGGCAACAGGGCGTCCTGACCATGCCGGACGGCGTCGATCCCAGGGACGAGGCGTTCGACCCGCGCCGGGGCCCGATCTACCTGCGGGAGGACGGTTCGGAACCCGGCAGGAAGGTGCTGAGCTGGCTGCCCACTCGGGGGATGAACCGGCGACTGGACTATGTACGGCGGGTGTTGTCCGCCCTCGGTTCCGACGCGGATCCCAAGGAGGTGCTCCGCGGCTGCTGGAAGTTGATCACCAAGCCGCGGGACGGCTGGCTGAAGACGGACACCGTCAGGTCGCTCGGCACGCTGCGCCAGATCGACCACGACTGGCTGCGGTTCGCACCGGCTTCGCCGGAGCGGCCATCGCACCGGTGCAATGTGTGCCGCCGGGTCACCTCGGTCTCGGTACGTGGGGTCTGCTCGACGATGGGCTGCCAGGGCACGCTGCAACCGTTCACCGTTCCACCCCTGGCGGAGGACGACAACCACTACCGCGCCGTCTACCAGTCGATGCGGCCGGTGCCACTGGTGGCCCGCGAGCATACCGCCCAGTGGACCAGCCTGGAGGCGGCGGCCATCCAGCAGGGGTTCCTGCGCGGCGAGGTCAACCTGCTGTCCTGCTCCACCACCTTCGAACTCGGGGTGGACGTCGGTGAACTGCAGTCGGTGCTGCTGCGCAACATGCCACCGACGACCGCCAACTACGTCCAGCGCGCCGGGAGGGCGGGGCGCAGGACGGACTCGGCCGCGCTGGTGGTGACCTACGCGCAGCGGCGCTCCCACGATCTGTCCCGCTACCAGAACCCCGCCTCGATGATCGCCGGACAGGTACGCGCGCCGTACGTCCCGCTCGGCAACGAGCGGATCGACCGGCGGCACGCGCATTCGATCGCCCTCTCGGCGTTCTTCCGGCACGCGAAGAAGGTCGGCGGCGAGACGTGGACGACGGCGGGTGAGTTCTTCCTGCCGGAGAACGGCGGGGTGGCCGCCTCGCGGGTCCGGTCCTTCCTCTCGCCCGTCCCTCGGGACGTCATGGAGTCGCTGCTGCGGGTGCTCCCGCCGGAGGTCCAGCGGGAGATCGGCGTCAACACCGGCGCCTGGGTCGACGTCCTGGCCGGTCTGCTGGAGGAGATCAGAGCCCAGCTCGCCCTCGACGTGGAGATCTTCGAGGAGCGGCGCGTCGCGGCCTTCGAAGCGCGTCAGGACCACCTCGTCAGCCGGTACGCCAGAACCATCAACACCCTGACCAAGCGCAACCTGCTCGGCTACCTCGCCAACCGGAACGTGCTCCCCAAGTACGGTTTCCCAGTCGACACGGTCGAGCTGCGCACCTCGTACTCCGGTGAGGCGGTGGGCGCCAAGCTGGAGCTCACCCGGGACCTGTCCGCGGCGATCTACGAGTACGCGCCGGGCTCCGAGGTCGTGGCCGGAGGGCTGCTCTGGCGATCCGGCGGCGTCTACCGGCTGCCGGACCGTGCGCTTGTGGGCAAGCACTACCTCATCTGCGAGCACTGCCAGCATTACCGGGAGGGGGACGAACAGCTCGACCCGATCTGCCCGTCCTGCTCGACGGTGGCGCGGAACGCGCCGAGGCAGTACTACGAGCCCGAGTTCGGCTTCGTCGCGGAGTCCAAACCGTCGAAGACCACCACCACGCCGCCCAAGCGGAGCTGGAACGGCGCGACCCATGTCCTCTCCCTCGCGGCCGAGGTCGAGGAGTTCGTGTGGCGGGCCGCCGACGGCGGGACGATCCGCGGCCGGGCGGGTAAGCGGGGACGGCTGATAGCCCTCTCCGAGGGACCGACCGGAGCCGGTTACCTGATCTGCGACTGGTGCGGCACCGGGATGCAGTTGACGAAGAAGGTGGTCAAGTCCCACCCTCACCTGCTGCGCGGTACGGAGTGCACCGGACCGCTCCGGCGCCGCTCGCTCGCCCACCCGTACGAGACCGACATCCTGGCGCTGGACTTCGACCACCTCGCCGTACCGCTCGCCACCAACACGGCGAGCTGGCATTCACTGCTCTACGCGATGCTGGAGGGGGCGGCGGAGGAGCTCGAACTGAGCCGCGACGACATCGGCGGCACGCTGTACACGCGGCCGGGCAACCGGATCGGACTCGTCATGTTCGACGCGGTTCCTGGGGGAGCGGGCAGCGTGCTACGCATCGCCCGGGCCCTGGACGGAGTCGTGAAGGCGGCTCATGCCAGGGTGTCCAGCTGCGACTGCGGTGAGGAGACCTCCTGCTACGGCTGCCTGCGGAGTTTCCGCAACCAGGCCCACCACGAGGACCTCAGTCGCACGGCGGCCCTCGGCGTACTGGGCCCACTGACGGTGGCCGGTCTGGAGACGGAGCGGTACTGACCTTGGAGGGCGTTTGATCCTGTGGGCTCCGTCTGCTTTGGGTTCAGGCGCCGTGCCAGGTGGGGTGGATTCGCCGGTGGGGGCGTGGTCCTATGACCTGTTCACCCGGACCACGACCGTGAACCACTACGCGGTGGCGCAGGAGATCTTCAAGGGACTCC
>NZ_JBEXUE010000338.1:0-11114 GCF_040614275.1 Streptosporangium sp. NPDC006013 | reverse complement strand
CGGGTTCCGTGCGCGGCCAGTGCCATGTCCTTGGCGGCTAGGCCGAGGGCGTAGCGCGTCTCGTCCGGGCCGTTCTCGACGGCCGGGCGGACCCGTTCGGTGAGCGCTCCCAGCGGTGTGCCGCCGAGCACGTCCAGCAGCGTCCCGATGTCCACCCCGGTCGCCTCCGCGCAGGCGACGGTCTCGGCGAGCAGCACCTGGGCGGGCACCAGCGCGCTCATCACGGCCAGCTTCATCGCCGCGCCCGCACCCGGGCCGCCGACCTCGCGTACCAGGCCGAACACCTCCAGCGCCTTCCGGCAGCGGGCCAGGTCCCCGGGGAGCCCGCCGGCCAGCACCGTCAGCGTGCCGTCCCCGGCGGGTCCCACGCTGCCCAGGACCGGTGCGTCGACCAGCCCCACCCCGCGGGGAAGCAGGTCGCGGAGCCCGGCCACCGCCTCGGGCCCGATCGTGGACATTTCCGCGACCACGCTGCCCGCCCGCAGCCCCGGCGCCGCGTCCGAGAGCACCCGCCGCACCGCCGCCGGGTCACCGAGCATCGTGATCACCAGTTCCGCGCCCGCCACGGCCCTCGCCGGCGAGGTCGCCACGGTGGCTCCCTCGATCGCGCGGGGGGTGCGGTTCCATACCGTCACCTCGTACCCGGCCGCCACGAGCCGCCGGGCCATCGGGGTGCCCATGCGCCCCAGACCAAGAAAGGAAATCATGCGCCTCACGGTAGGGAACCGGCGAGGCATTCCACCAGCGACTAGATTGCATGTAAGCCATGCAGGGGAGGAATGTGTTCGACATCGAAGGGCTCCGCCTGCTGGACACCGTGGCCCGCACCGGTTCTTTCACCGCGGCGGCCGCCAGGCTCAGCTACACCCAGTCGGCGGTCTCCCGGCGCATCGCCGCGCTCGAACACCGCGCGGGCGGCCCGTTGTTCGAGCGGCTGCCGCGCGGTGTGCGGCTGACGCCCGCCGGTGAGGCGCTGCACCACCACGCCCAGGTCGTGCTGAACCGGCTGACCAGGGCGGAGGAGGAGCTGGCCGGCATCCACGGCGGCTACCGGGGGCGGCTGCGGGTGGGCGCGTTCGCCACCGCCAACGTCGTGCTCGTGCCGGGTGCCCTGCGCGAGTTCCGCGAGGAGTTTCCCGAGGTCGAACTCGTCCCGATCGAGGGGCCCAGCCGGAGCCTGCTGCGCCGCATGCGAGAAGGCGGCCTGGACGTCGCGGTGGTCAGTGACTACCCCTCCGAGCTGCCCCGCGAGGAGGAGGTGGAGATGGTCGAGCTGGCCGACGACGAGCTGTTCGTCGCGCTCCGCCGTGACCACCGGCTGGCCGGAGAGGAGATCATCGACCTGCGCGAGCTGCGGGAGGAGACCTGGATCGAGGCCCCTCCGCCGGGCCGGGCCACCGCCCTCGCCGCGGCCTGTGCAAGGGCCGGGTTCACCCCCCGTGCCTCGGTCAGGATCAGCGAGTGGACGGGCAAGTTCGGGTTCGTCGCGGCCGGGCTCGGCATCACGCTGGTGCCCGCCATCGCCGCGCACGCCGTACCGCCCGATCTGGTGCTCCGCTCCCTCGGCGAGCTCGCCCCCCGCAGGACCGTTTACGCGGCCCTGCCGCCCGTCCCGCTGCCCGCGGCCCGCACCCTGGTGCGCCTGCTGGCCGTACAGGCGAGACAATAGGGAAGTGCATGACTCTTTTGCGCATGTCACCGGATATCTGGCCACGGGGCTCCGAGACATCACCACCGACCTGACCGCCTTGGACGGCGAGGGATGGTGGGCCGTCGTGGTCGACTACGAGGGCAAGGTGACGTGCGCCAGGTTCGACGACGTTCGTCAGGCCCCGCTGCCCGTGCCGCGCGGTCCCTGGCGCGGGCCGCATCCGTCGTCGTGGCGCAGCTCCCTGGATCGGGCCGCGTACGAGGACGGCGTGCGGCGCATCCGCTCGTACATCGAGCGTGGCGAGGTCTACCAGGCCAATCTGTGCCGGGTGCTGAACGCGCCGCTGCCCGCGGGAGGGGAACCGGACCCGCTGGCACTGGCCGTACGGCTGGCGGAGGGCAATCCCGCCCCCTACGCCGCGACGGTGAGCCTGCCGGGACTGAGCGTCGTGTCGGCCTCTCCCGAGCTCTACCTGTCCAGGGACGGCGACGTGGTCGAGTCCAGACCGATCAAGGGGACCGGAGTCACCGAGGAGGACCTGCAGGAGAAGGACTACGCGGAGAACGTGATGATCGTCGATCTCGTCCGCAACGACCTGGGCAGGGTCGCCGAGGTCGGCTCGGTGAGCGTGCCCGCCCTGTGTGAGGTGGAGGAGCATCCCGGTCTGGTGCACCTGGTCTCCACGGTCAGGGCGCGGCTCGCGCCGGGGTGCGGGTGGCCCGAGCTGTTCGGCGCGACCTTCCCGCCGGGGTCGGTGACGGGGGCCCCGAAATCTTCCGCCCTGCGTATCATCGATGAGCTCGAACCCGAGCCGCGCGGGCCGTACTGTGGGACCGTGGGCTGGGTCGACGCCGGCCGGCGGCGGGCGTCGCTGGCCGTGGGGATCCGCACGTTCTGGCTGTCGTCCGGCGAGATCCGTTTCGGCACGGGCGCGGGCATAACCTGGGGGAGCGACCCGCGCCGCGAATGGGACGAGACCGAGTTGAAGGCCTCCCGGCTCGTCGCTCTGGCATCAACATAAGGTTCAGAAGGAGTCGCATGAAGGTACCTATATGGCTCAACGGGGCACTTGTCTCTCCGGATCAGGCCACCGTTTCAGTTTTCGATCATGGTTTGATGGTCGGGGACGGGGTGTTCGAGACCATCAAGTGCGTGAACGGCACCACGTTCGCGCTCACCCGCCACCTTGACCGGCTCACCCTCTCGGCGCGGCGCATGGAACTGCCCGACCCCGACACCGACGCGATCGCCGACGGGATCCGTGCCTGCCTGGCCGAGGCCCCGCCGTGGCGGCTCGGCCGCGTCCGGGTCACCTACACCAGCGGCCCGGGGCCGCTCGGCTCGGACCGGGGCGAGGCGGGCTGCACGACCGTGGTGATCGTCGACGAGCAGAAGCCGTTCCCGGCCACCGCCGACGTCACGGTCGTGCCCTGGCCGCGCAACGAGCGCGGCGCGCTCGCCGGGGTGAAGAGCACCTCCTACGGTGACAACGCCAGGGCGCTGTTCTACGCCAAGGCCGCCGGCGGCGGCGAGGCGATCTTCGAGAACCTCGCGGGCGACCTCTGCGAGGGCACCGGCAGCAACGTCTTCATCGTGCGTGACGGCCGGCTGGTCACCCCCACGCTCGCCTCGGGCTGCCTGGCCGGGGTCACCCGCGCGCTCGCGCTGGAGTGGTGCGGGGGAGCCGAGGAGGATGTCCCGCTCTCGGCCCTGTACGAGGCGGAAGAGGCGTTCCTGACCTCCACCACCCGTGACATCCAGCCGATCCGCGCGGTCGACCAGACCGTGCTGCCCGCCGCGCCCGGTCCGATCACCGCCAAGGCCATGCAGGTCTTCGCCGAGCGCTCCGCCGCCGACCTCGACCCCTGAGGTTCCGGGTCTCCGGTTCCGGCGAGGGCACGCCCCCGCCGGAAGGCCGGTCGTCCGGCGGTCACCGACCGGCTAGTAGGACACCTGGGTCTGCGCGTTCAGCTCCTTGAGCCTGACCTTGGCCGCCGGATCGGTCAGCGGGTCGTCGATGCGGAGCACGTCCAGGCCCCTGGTGATGTCACTGGAGTAGATGTGGCCGTTGTAGTAGTACGCCGACCACGAGCCGCCGACTCCCGAAACCGGGCCCCGCTCGAAGAAGCCGATCTCCCGGGGGCTGGCCGAGTCGGTGAAGTCCCAGACGGACACCCCGCCCTGGTACCACGCCTGGACCATGATGTCCTTTCCCGGCACGGGTAGCAGCGACCCGTTGTGCGCGACGCAGTTCTCGTCGGACGTCTGTTCCCTCGGGATCTTGAAGTAGCCGCGGAGCGTGAGCCTGCGGTCCTTGCCGAGGTCGTACACGGCGCTGGCGCCCTTGGTCTTCGGGGTGCCGGAGTCGCAGGTCGCGCTCACGCCGCCGCCCAGTTCGTCCCCGAAGACGACCTTGGTGGCGTCGTTGTTGAACGTCGCCGAGTGCCAGATGGCGAAGTTCTCCCGGTCGCTCACGTGCTGGAGCACCTTGGGGTTGGCCCGGTCGGTGATGTCCAGCAGGACTCCGTCGCCGAAGCAGGCCGCGGCGGCCAGGTTCTTCTCGGGGTAGGCCGTGATGTCGTGGCAGCCGCCGAGGCCGCCCTCGCCGGGCTTGTCGGAGAGCACCGGTTGCGAGATCACCTTGGCGGTCTCGGGGGCCTCGACGGGTACCTCGACCACGGAGATCTTGTTGTGCGGCGCCGGGCAGGTCGTCGACTGCGGCTCGGGGCCCGGGGAGGAGATGTAGAGGTAGACGCGGCCCGCGTCACCGCCGGGGACGAGGGTGTGGGTGTGCGAGCCGCAGTCGGTGCGGACCGCCGAGACGAACCTGGGGTGGGACTTGTCCGCGATGTCGAAGATCCGGATGCCCTCCCAGCCGTCCGACTCCGGCTCGCCGCGCTGGGCGTCGCACTCCGGGCCGACCCGGGCGGAGTCGATCGACAGGAACAGCAGGTTCCCGCTCACCGAGACGTCGTTCTGCTCGCCGGGGCAGAGCACCCGGCTGACCACCGAGGGGTGGGAGGGATCGGAGATGTCGAAGACGCTGAAGCCGTCGAAGTTGCCGACGAACGCGTAGTCGCCCTGGAAGGCCAGGTCGGTGCCCCAGGCCTGGGGCCCGTCGAGCGGGGCGCCGAGCGGCACATTGGCCAGGTGCGTGACGTTGTCGCTGTGGGTGCCGTCCCCGGAGATCCCGGGGGAGGGGGATTCCGCCGGTTTCTCAGTGGCGCTCGTGCTCTTCTCCGAGGCGGCCGCGGGTGGTGGGGCCTGGGGCGTTGGATCCGCCCCGCATCCGGCCACAAGAAGTAGCGCGGCCAGGCCGAACGCCATGGTCGATCGCACGGTGCCCCCATTACGTCGGTCCACTTGCCCCATTATTGAAGCTATGCGGAGGATTCGTATGCCGAGTCAGGTTATCGCGGTGATCATGGCGACAGCGGTCCTTGGCGGATGCACGGAGGCGGCACAGCCAGGATCGGCACCGCTCGTCGCGGAGACCGGTGCGCCGGTGATAATCCCGGGCGGCCCCGGCGAGGCGGGCCGTACGGCGCGGCCGGGCGAGAATCTCGGGGAGTCCGAGGCCAGGGTCACGGCGGCCGACGTGAGGTTCGCCGAGGGCATGATCCCGCATCACCGGCAGGCACTGGAGATGGCGGAGCTGGTCCCGGCCAGGTCGTCCTCGCCGGTCCTGCGGAAACTCGCCGAGCGGATCACCGCGGCGCAGCGGCCGGAGATCGCGGCCATGACGTCATGGCTGGAGGCGATCGGCCGGGCGCCGCAGGGGCACGAGGAGCATGACGAGCACGCTGTCACGCTGGAGGAGATGAACCGGCTCAGGGGGGCCAGAGGAACGGCCTTCGACACGCTCTTCCTGACCCTCATGATCGCTCACCACGAGGCTGCGGTCACGATGGCCGGGCTCCAGCTCCGCGAGGGCGCCGACCGGGCCATGCTGGCCGTCGCCAAGGACGTCGTCTCGGGCCAGGGCATCGAGATCGCCCGGATGCGGCGCCTGCTCAAGCCCGCGGCGTAGGCGGCGGTCCCGTCGAGGGGCGCGGTGAGCGCCGGGTCAGGAGCTCCAGAGCATGTTGCTGAGCTCGGCGTCCAGATCCATGAAGTCGGTCTCGCGACCCGCGGGCACCAGCTCGTACGTCCGGTGCAGGAACTCCGTGAGCGGAGTCAGCGGCACCTCGAACAGCGCCTGTCCGAACGGCGAGGTGAGGCTGATGTGCAGCGTGCGCTCGCCGTCGGCACGCGCCGGCCACACCTGCACGTCGCCGTCGCCCACCCGCCGCACGATGCCGACGGTCAGCAACTCGCGGGCGAAGATCCACTCGACCGGCTCGTCGTTCCCCACGTGGAAGGCCATTCTGATCGCGTAAGGATCATCGGCCGTGTAGCTGAGTCCGGCAAGCAGGGGGACGGTGGTACGGTCGGGGACCACAAGCCGAAGGCCTAGCTCGGCAGAGACGGTGGCGCTGTTCATCGTCAGCCAAACCTTTTCGTCGTCGGTCCCCTCTTCGGGGCTTTCACTGCTTTCAAGCGGGCTTCGCTCCGCATGAGCCATCACGCGGAACAAAGAAACCTGTAGGAAAGATTCCGCCTCTACGCCCTTCTGTAACGCACATCACAGCGCGACATTTGGGCATCTACCGGGCTAAACATCACCAACAGGGCCGTATTTGCAAGGGTTTTGCGTCTCGTTTTGGTCACCGTCGACTCCCTGGCGGGGCGTCTCGGGTGATTCGGGTCGAGCCCGGGTCGTTCGGTGCTTCTATGGATCAGGATGATGCTATGACACCGTAGCCCCCCGTCGGATGCATCCTCAGAGCTTTGCCTCCCGAGTGCGTCATCTCTCAAGATCAAATTTAGTGGCGGACACCGCTTCGCGGGCACTCCCGGATTGCTGTATGGTTTTCCACGTCGGCACCGCGAGGGGCCGGACAGGGCGGGCGATTAGCTCAGCGGGAGAGCGCTTCGTTCACACCGAAGAGGTCACTGGTTCGATCCCAGTATCGCCCACACTAGCAAGACGCAGGTCAGAGCCCGGCGGTTGACATCAACCGCCGGGCTTTTCCGTTGTTCCGCGATCTTCCGGACGGCCGGGCGTCCCGGATGAGTTCCCGGCTCCGCTCGCCGGGTGAGACGGGTTTCCGGCAGGGCGGGCCACGCCCGGCATCCACGCATCGAAATCCGGTCCTGGGGGCGGCTCCGCCTTCCCCGCCGCGCCTGCCCGATGTGTCTTCCACGCCAAGCTCGCCGCCCGGTTTCGCCGTGCCGATTTCGCCGTGCCGATTTCGCGGTGCCGGCTTCTCCCCGTGCCGAGGCCCGCGGGCGTTCCCTCGCACCGGCTTGAGGGGACCTGTGGACCCGGGGCAAGGGATCGCACTCGGGGCTGTAAGGCGAAGTAAGCCGTCCTTCTCGACCCGTTGACGCGGCCGTAGCACGTATGTAACCTTTGGCCAACGCAATGCAAGAATATTGCAAAGTCCTGTTAAATTTTCTCTCTTCTCCGCAACTTCCGGCAGTGATGTGCCCCGCCACACATCCGTCGTATCCCTCCGGAAGAGCCCCCAGGTGACGTCGCTCTCGGCGTCGCATGGGCGCACCCGGCGACCAGCACCCCCCAGCGACGAACGAGACGAGTTTCGCGGACCGCCCCATCGCAGGTCACACCGGTCGGCCCGCCCGCCGGATGTCACGACTCCGAGTCCGCGTCTCGTGAGCGAGGCGCCCGCGCGCGCCTCGCGCCGCACGGCGGAGGCCCCGGCCTCCCATCCGACCCTGTCGTTCCAGCCGAGAGATAGAGGAACGCGATGAGAAAGCAGTACCTGGCGTTAAGGCTGGTGGCGGCGATGGCCGCGACCAGCCTGCTCGTCCTGGCCGGGGCGGTCTCACCCGCCGCGGCGGCCGGCCCCAACCTCGCGGTGGGTAAGGCGACCTCGTCAAGCAGCACCACCGCCCCCTACGGCGCGGCCAACGTCACCGACGGCAATGCCAACACCTACTGGGAGAGCAGCAACAACGCCTTCCCGCAGTGGCTTCAGGTGGATCTCGGAGCCGTCACCAACGTGGACCAGATCATCCTGAAGCTGCCCCCGGCGGCGGCCTGGGCCACCAGGACGCAGACCCTGTCGGTACTGGCGGGCACGAGCGCCTCGCCGACCTCCACCATCGTCGGCTCCGCCGGCTACACCTTCAACCCGGCGACCGGCAACACGGTGACGATCAACTTCGCCGCGACCACCGCCCGCTACCTCCGGCTGAACATCACCGCCAACACGGGCTGGCCGGCCGGCCAGATCTCCGAGTTCGAGGTGTACGGACCCACCGGCTCCGGCGGTGACACGTCGCCGCCGACCACGCCGTCGAACCTGGCCTACACCGAGCCCGGCTCCGGCCAGATCAGGCTGACCTGGAGCGCCTCGTCCGACAACGTGGGCGTGACCGGGTACGACATCTACGCCAACAACGCCCTGCGCGCCAGCGTGGCGGGCAATGTCCTGACCTACACCGACACCCAGCCGGCCACCGCGACGGTGTCCTACTACGTCAAGGCCAGGGACGCGGCGAACAACGAGTCCGGCAACAGCAACACCGTCACCCGTACCGGCAGCACCGGCGGCGGCTCCAATCTGGCCGTCGGCAAGGCGATCACCGCCTCCTCCTCGGTCTTCACCTTCGTGGCCGCCAACGCCAACGACAACAACACGGCGACCTACTGGGAGGGCAACGGCGGCAGCTACCCCAACACGCTGACCGTCAGCCTGGGCGCGAACGCCACCCTCAGCTCGGTCGTGCTGAAGCTGAACCCCGACAACGTCTGGGCGACGCGTACCCAGAACATCCAGGTTCTCGGGCGTGAGCAGAGCTCGACCTCCTTCACCAGCCTGGCGGCGGCGGCGAACTACACCTTCAACCCCGCCTCCGGCAACACGGTGACGATCCCGGTCGGCGGCTCCTACGCCGACGTCCAGCTCAAGATCACTTCCAACACCGGCGCCCCCGCCGGTCAGGTCGCCGAGTTCCAGGTCATCGGTACCCCGGCGCCGAACCCGGACCTGACGATCACCGGCCTGACGGCGTCCCCCGCCTCCCCGATCGAGACCGACGCGATCACGCTGTCGGCCACGGTCAAGAACAACGGCAACGCGGCCGCCGGCGCGACGGACGTCAACTTCTACCTGGGCACCACCAAGGTCGGCACCGCCCCGGTCGCCGCGCTGGCCGCGGGGGCCTCCGCCACCGTCTCGGCCGGCATCGGTACCCGTGACGCCGGCAGCTACCCGCTGAGCGCCAAGGTCGACGAGGCCAACAGCGTCATCGAGCAGAACGAGTCGAACAACGACTTCTCCAGCGCCTCCCCGCTCGTGGTCAGGCCCGTCGACACCTCCGACCTGGTCGCGACGACCAGCTGGACCCCGAGCAACCCGGCGAACGGCAACGTCGTCACCTTCTCCGCGACGATCAAGAACCAGGGCACCGTGGCCTCCGCGGGCGGCGCCCACGGCATCACGCTGACCGTCGCCAACGAGGCGGGGACCGTGGTCCGCACGCTGACCGGCTCCCACACCGGTGTGATCGCCGCGGGCGCCACCACCGGCCCGGTGAACCTGGGCACCTGGACGGCGGCCAACGGCAAGTTCACCGTCAAGACGGTCCTCGCCGACGACGCCAACGAACTGCCGGTCAAGCGGGCCAACAACACGGTCACCCAGCCGTTCTTCGTCGGCCGCGGCGCCAACATGCCGTACGACATGTACGAGGCCGAGGACGCCGTCGTCGGCGGCGGGGCGGCCGTGGTCGGCCCGAGCCGCGACATCGGCACCCTGGCGGGTGAGGCGTCCGGCCGCAGGGCGGTGGCGCTGAACACGACGGGCAGCTACGTCGAGTTCACCACCAAGGCCAGCACCAACACCCTGGTCACCCGCTTCTCCATCCCCGACTCGGCGGGCGGCGGCGGCATCGACTCGACGCTCAACGTCTACGTCGACGGCACCTTCCTCAAGGCCATCAACCTGACGTCCAAGTACGCCTGGCTGTACGGCGCGGAGGCGAGCCCGGGCAACTCGCCGGGTGCCGGCACGCCGCGTCACATCTACGACGAGGCCAGCATGATGCTCGGGACCACCGTCCCGGCCGGCAGCAAGATCAAGCTGCAGAAGGACCCCGCCAACACCACGACGTACGCGATCGACTTCATCAACACCGAACAGGTGTCGCCGATCGCCAACCCCGACCCCACCAGGTACACGGTTCCGGCCGGATTCACCCACCAGGACGTGCAGAACGCGCTCGACAAGGTGCGGATGGACAACACCGGCACCCTCGTCGGCGTCTACCTGCCGCCGGGCACCTACCAGACGGCGAGCAAGTTCCAGGTCTACGGCAAGGCGGTCAAGGTGGTCGGCGCCGGCCCCTGGTACACCCAGTTCCGCGCGCCGTCGAACCAGGACAACACCGACATCGGGTTCCGCGCCGAGGGGACCGCGAACGGCTCGTCCTTCGCCAACTTCGCCTACTTCGGTAACTACACCTCGCGCATCGACGGCCCGGGCAAGGTGTTCGACTTCGCCAACGTCGCGGACGTGGTGATCGACAACATCTGGAACGAGCACATGGTCTGCCTCTACTGGGGCGCCAACACCGACCGCGTGACGATCAAGAACTCCCGCATCCGCAACATGTTCGCCGACGGCATCAACATGACCAACGGCAGCACCGACAACCTCGTCAGCAACAACGAGGCCCGCGCCACCGGTGACGACAGCTTCGCGCTGTTCTCGGCCATCGACGCCGGCGGCGCCGACATGAAGGGCAACGTCTACGAGAACCTGACGTCCATCCTGACCTGGCGGGCGGCCGGCGTCGCGGTGTACGGCGGGTACGACAACGTCTTCAGGAACATCTACATCGCCGACACGCTGGTCTACTCCGGCATCACGATCAGCTCGCTGGACTTCGGTTACCCGATGAACGGCTTCGGCGCCAGCCCGCCCACCCGGTTCGAGAACATCTCGATCGTCCGCGCCGGCGGTCACTTCTGGGGACAGCAGGTCTTCCCGGCGATCTGGGTCTTCTCCGCCTCCAAGGTCTTCCAGGGCATTCGGGTCAGCGACGTGGACATCGTGGACCCGACCTACGGCGGCATCATGTTCCAGACGAACTACGTCGGGGGCCAGCCGCAGTTCCCGGTCAAGGACACCGTGTTCACGAACGTCTCGATCACCGGCGCCAAGAAGAGCGGCGACGCCTTCGACGCCAAGTCCGGCTGGGCCATCTGGGCCAACGAGATGCCCGAGCCCGGCCAGGGCCCGGCGGTCGGCTCGGCCACGTTCAACAACCTCCAGATGAGCAACAACTTCCAGAACATCAAGAACACGACGTCGACCTTCACGATCAACGTCACCCCGTAAACCCGTAGCAGGAGCGGGAAGGCAGCGCCGGTGCCGCCGGGAGGGACCTC
>NZ_JBEXUE010000337.1:0-11167 GCF_040614275.1 Streptosporangium sp. NPDC006013 | reverse complement strand
GCACGCTGCGTGACGCGCTCTCCCGCCGAGATCGTCAAGACGGTGGAGGAGCCGGGTAAGAGCGGCCGAACCGCGATGCGCCAGCATCGCCAGAGGCAGGCCCGAACCGCGATGCGCCAGCATCGCCAGAGGCAGGCCCGAACCGCGACGCGTTAGCGTCGCCATGTAACAGCGGCAAATGCGCGATGAATCGTGCTGGGTTGACTACTCTCGGTTATATGTCAGAGGTGAGGTCGGTCGTCGATCGAGACGACCTGTTGAGTCAGCGGGTCAGGGAGCAGTGGACCAGCCAGCTCGGTCGGCGTCTCGACGTCTTGATCGCCGGGTGCGGATGGCCGGAACCGCTCGATCTGGGGCAGGCGGAGGCCAGGGTCATCGGGATCGACGAGGACCTGCCCGCGTTGCGTACGAGCACGTCCGCCCGCAAGGACCTGGACTCGTGGGCGCTGGGCGACCTGCGCTCCGTGCCGGTGCCGCCGCGGGCGTTCGACATCGTCTACGTGCCGTTCCTGCTTGAGCGGATCGAACACGCCGAGCTGGTGCTCGACCGGTTGCTCACCGGTCTGCGCCCCGGCGGGCTGCTGCTGGTCAGAATGCGCGACCGGGCCTCGGCGTACGGGGCCTGCGACCGGCTGGCGCCGTCGAGACTGCGGCGGATGCTGTGGCGCAGGTTCGTCCCCTCGGGAACGGTGGGCCCGCTGCCCGCCGTCTACGAGCAGATCGCCTCACGCGAGGGGATGCACTCCTTCTGCCTGGTGCGCGGGCTGATGGTGACCGAGGACATCTCCGCCGGCAGCGGGCCCGCGCTCAACGGACCTCTAGGTAAGCTTGCCCGCGCCGCCTGCTCGGTGGTGGAGGTCCTCTCCAGGGGACGCCGGCCCGCGTCTCACGACGAGATAACCATGGTGATCCGCAAGCCCCAGAGCCATTTCGCCCGGCTGATCTGAGATCCGCCGGAGCGGTGGAGCCGGGGGTCGCCGGACGGGGCGCCCATCCTGAGCAGGCGGGACCGGAAAGTCCGACGATCGGGATTGTGGAGCGGGAGCAGATGACGGCGCCTTTCGAGTGGACCCCCGACGCCCGCGAGCTGGCCGACCTCGAACTGCTGCTCTCCGGCGCCCTCAACCCGCTGACGGGCTTTCTGAGCTCGGCCGACGCGCACTCCGTGGACGAGCACGGCACGCTCACCGACGGCACCCCGTGGCCCGCGCCGGTCACCCTCACGCTGCCCGACGACCACCCCGCCGCCCCCGGCGACCGGATCACCCTGCGCGACCCCGAGGGCGCGGCACTGGCCGTGCTGACCGTCACCGGGCGCGAGGACGGCTTCGTCGCCGGCCCCGTGGCGGCCCTGGACGCCCCCGAGCACGGGCCGTTCGCCCGGCTCCGCCACACCCCGGCGCGGGTCCGCGAGGAGGTGGGCGAGCAGGAGGCGGTCCTGGCCGTCACCATGCGCGGGCCGCTGGGCGACCTCGACGAGATCGTGGCGACCGCGCAGGAGCTGAAGGCGTCGATCCTGCTTCTCCCGCTGGCGTACGGCGAGGGTGGGCCCGCGGTGGTCCGTGCCGCGCTCAAGGCCCGCGACAGGCTGCCGGAGGGCACGCTCGTGGCGGTGGTGCCGCTGGCGCCCAGGGAGCCCGCCATCGATCTGGAGCTGCGCGAGCGCGTGGCCGAGGCCTACGGCGCGACCGAGCACCTGGCGGGTCCGGACCCCGTGACGATCCCCGGGCCCCCGCACCGGCGGGGGCTGGTGATCTTCTTCACCGGCCTGTCGGGCTCCGGCAAGTCGACCGTCGCCCGGGGGCTGCGCGACGCGCTGCTTGAGCGTGGCAGCCGCACGGTGACCTACCTCGACGGCGACGTGGTGCGCCACCTGCTGTCGGCGGGGCTGACCTTCTCCAAGGAGGACCGCGACCTCAACATCCGCCGCATCGGCTTCGTCGCCGCCGAGGTCGCCAGGCACGGCGGCCTGGCGATCTGCGCGCCCATAGCGCCCTACGCCGCCACCCGCGAGGAGGTGCGCGCGACGGTCGAGGCCGTCGGCGCCGACTTCCTGCTGGTCCACGTCTCCACCCCGCTGGCGGAGTGCGAGCGCCGCGACCGCAAGGGGCTCTACGCCAAGGCCCGCGCGGGGCTCATTCCCGAGTTCACCGGCATCTCCGATCCGTACGAGGAGCCGGACGACGCCGATCTGGAGATCGACACCACGGGCATCAGCGTGGACCGGGCCGTGCACCAGGTGCTCGACCCGCTGATCCAGGGCGGCTGGATCCGCTGACGGATCCCGGCCCCGTGGTCCGCGCCGACGTCGGGCTCAGCCTGCGGGGACGGCGGCGTCGAGGTGCGGGTCGCGGGCGAGTTCGACGAAGCTCCGCCGGCCGCCGGGGGTGGTGTCGAAGCGGGTGTCGCCCCGGGGGGCGCGTGGCGAGTCGAAGTAGACCAGGGCTTTGATCCGCGGGTAGTCGCGGATCTCCTCGCGTACCGAGGCGAAGAACCACTCCTTGAACCCGGGCCGGTCGTGGCGCTCGAAGACGCCCCACTCGGCGAGCATGATGGGCTTTCCCGGGAAGCGCTCACTCATCCAGCGGTAGAACCCCGGCCACCGGGGGAAGTCGGGCCGGGTCTTGTTGACCAGTCCGTCGAAGCTGTGGACCCGGTGGTCGACGTAGGGGTCCATCCCCACCCAGTCGACCACGTCGTCACCGGGGTAGAGCCGCTCGAACCAGGGCTCCGACGCCCAGTTGGGCGCCCCCATGTAGGTCATCACGGTGACGGCGTTGGTCACGCCCCCGTGCCGCAGGCGCCGCACCACGTGCCGGAACATCGCCGCGTAGTCGGCCGCGGACATTCCCGCGCCGCGGGCCTCCCGGACGTCGTTCTCCGGCTCGTGGTGGACCGTGAGGAAGAACTTCTCCGGGAAGGTCCTCACGATGTGGGCGGCCAGCCGGTCGATCCGCTCGTCCAGCACCCCGTGCGCGATCTGCTCCCAGGTGTGGTCCAGGGAGGGCTTCCAGTTGATCAGCAGGAGCCTGCGGCCGTCGGGATCGCGGGCGATGGCGCGCTCCGCGGGGGTCGGGAAGAGCTCGTCCCCCCGGTGGTAGACGTGCATGATGTCGGCCGGGCGGCCCATCCGCCGCTCGGCTCCGGCCAGCGCCCGCTCGGGACGCCTCCCGGTGAAGATCTCCGGCGCGACGCCCCACCAGGCGCCGCAGGAGGGGACGAGCCTTCCGGTGACCTCGCAGGCGGCCCGTGGACGCTCGCCCGTCGGGCCCGGTACCCGCACGGGTGTCCGAGGCTCCCGGGACGCACCGGGACTCTCCGCTCCCGGCGAGGTGCCCGGCATGTCCGGCGTGTCCGGCGCCTGCCGGGCACCGGCGGCATCGGAGGTCTTCGAGGCGCTGGAGGTCTGGCCGCGCCCGCTCAGCCCCGCTATGCCCAGTCCGAGAGTGCCCAGCCCCAGTGCCAGGACGACAACCGAACCGGCAATTCTTACCATACGCGGAATTATGTCCATAGTGGCATTTGTCCGATGCACCGGTTCCTCACAGCCGTCGCGCGCACGCATTCTTCGACCATCACCGGGAAACACCTTCCCACCGCCTGGACGTGCCTCGTCCCCGACTTTACCGGTCCATGCCGGAGCCTCGGAGCGACCGGCGGGAAATGTCGGATAAATAGCCGTTATCTCACCGTGATTAGCAGGATCGACGCGAAGAAAATCTTGTGTATTGGTTCGGGGGAATGGGCAGCCGACCTATAGTTCCTAGGGTTCCCAGCGTCTGTTCGCCGGAGAGGCACCCGCGAAACATGAGCCCGTCACCGGACGCCCCCGGCCGCCGCGCAGGCGGAGATCTGGCGGACTACGCGTCGCTCCTCCGCCGCCGATGGCTGATCATCTGTTCGCTGCTCCTCACCGGAGCCGGTGGCGGCGCCGCCCTGCTACGGCTCACCCCGCCCTCCTACACCGCCTCCGCTCAGGTCCTGGTGACCGCCACCGGTTCGCCGGAACAGACCAACCAGGTCACCAACCGCCAGCGCGAACCGCTCAACCTCGACACCGAGGCCCAGGTCGCCCGGTCCGCGGTGGTCGCGGCGAAGGCCCGCGAGCTGTCCGGCGCTCCCGGCTGTCCCGCCGTGGTCTCCGTGCCGCCCAACACCTCGGTCCTGGAGATCTCCTGCACCGCCGCCGACCCGAAGGCGGCCGCCTCGGGCGCAAGCGCCTACGCCCTCGCCTACCTGGCCCAGCGCCGGGAGTCGTCCACCCAGATGCTCACGGCCCAGCTCAAGGCCGTGCTGGTCAAGCTGAGGCAGGTCAACGCGGGCCTCGCCAAGGTCGCCGCCACGCTTCCCCTGCTGAGCAGGGGCACCACGGAGCGAGCCCTCGCCCTCCGGCGGCAGGACATCCTCGGCCGCCAGGCCCAAACCCTCACCGCCAGGTACGACGCCCTCAAGACCATCGCCGTCACTCCCGGATCGGTGATCAGCAAGGCGGTGGCACCCACCGCCCCCAGTGCTCCCCGCCCGCCCCTCTACCTGGGCAGCGGCCTCATGGCGGGACTGCTCTGCGGGGTCGGGGTCGCCTGGCTCCGTGACCGCCTCGACACCGCCCTGCGGACCACCGCCGACGTCAGGCGCCTGACCGGCCTGGACGCCCTCGGCGGCGAGGAGATCCGCGGCCTGGCGGGCGCGGTGCTCGTGGTCGCCGTGCCGGGCACCTCCTCGCGCGAGGTGCGGGATGCCGTACGGACCCTGAACGACCGCGGAGTCCGTGTGATCGGCGCCTTCGTCGGCGGCGGTGACGCCGCCCCACCCGATCTCCCGTCCGGCCCCGCGCGGACCCCGCACATCTCGTCCGCGGCACAGCCCGGCGCGGCGCGCCCCAGGAGAGCCGAACGGCCCCTCGCGGGCCTGGCGGGCGGTGACCGGGCCGCACCGAACTCCCCGGACGCCGGGGTCGTGCCCGGGACGTACGGGAACATTCCATCTGGACGACAGGCCACGGCCGGGCGGAGGGGACATCGGCTGTGAGGAGGCTGCGTCCGGCCGCCTGGCCGATCGCCGCGCTCCTGGTGGGATATCCACTCTGGTGGGCGCTCGGTTTCGGCGGCCTGTCGGTGGTCGTGGTGGCTCCGGCGATGGCCCTGATCCTGCTACGGAGGCGGCCGATCAGGGCGCCGCGCGGGTTCGGGCTCTGGCTGCTGCTCCTGGCGGGCTACCTGATCAGCGCGCTGATGCTCGGCGAGATGCCACCGGGCACCTACGGCGAGTTCGGCGCCGGGCGGCTCGTCGGCTACCTGATGCGCCTCTGTCTCTACCTGTCGCTGACGATCATGGTGCTCTACCTCGGCAACCTGACGGAGGAGGAGCTGCCCCAGCTCACCCTGGTGCGCATGCTCGGCGCGCTGTTCGTCACGACCGTGGCGGGCGGCCTGCTGGGCGTGTTCGCCCCGCGCGCCGAGTTCACCTCACCGGTCGAGCTGATCCTCCCCGGCTGGATCAGCGGCAACCCCTTCGTCCACAACCTGATCCATCCCACCGCCGCCCAGGTGCAGAAGGTCCTCGGCCACGCCTCCCCCCGCCCGGAAGCGCCTTTCGAGTGGGCCAACGCCTGGGGCGGCAACATCTCGGTGCTGCTCGTCTGGTTCGTGATCGGCTGGTGGGTGTACGGCGGCCCGCGCAGGCGCCTGGTCATGATCCCGCTGACCGCGCTGGCCGCGATCCCCGTCGTCTACTCGCTCAACCGCGGCCTGTGGATCGGGCTCGGCGTCGCCGCCGCGTACGTCCTGGTGCGCCTGGGCACGCGGGCCCGCATCGCGGCCTGCTCGGCTCTGGCCGCGGGGGCGCTGGTGTTCGCCCTCAGCCCGCTACAGGCGATGGTGGCCCAGCGGCTGGACAGCCCGCACAGCAACGACATCCGCGCCTTCACCGTGTCGGCGACCGTCGCCGCCGCGGGCACCTCACCACTCATCGGCTACGGCAACACCAGAAACGCCATGGGCAACCACCGGACGATCACCACCGGCAGGAGCGGCTGGTGTCCCACCTGCGGCCACCCGCCGCTGGGGAGCGACGGCCAGCTCTGGTACCTGATGATCACGCAGGGCTTCACCGGGGCCGTGCTCTACGTGGCGTTCTTCGCCGGGGCCGTCCACCGCCACTGGCGCGACCGGAGCCCGATCGGCATGGCGGGGGTTCTCGTGATGATCCTCACCCTGCTCTACATGTTCGTCTACGACGGGCTGTTCACCCCGCTCAGCCTGTATCTGATCTCCTTCGCGCTGCTCTGGAGGAACTCGATGGAGAGCACCGCCGCATGAACGACGCGCGCGCCCGTCTGCGCTACCTCGACGAGACCATCGACCTGCTGTTCCCCGGTCCCGGCGCCCCGAGACCCTACACCCTGCTCCCCCACCGGCTGCTCCCCCGCAGGCTGGTCCCCCGCGCCTGGTGGCACCCCGGCGGGAGGCTCATCGTGCCGTCTGGACAGGACGGCATCGAGAACCACCTAAGCGAGGTGTTCGACACCCCCGTCCGCGTCACGCTGCGCGTGCGCCCCGCCCTGCGCGCCAACCGCAAGCCGATCCTGGAGGCACGCGGCCCCGACGGGCCGATCGCCTTCGTGAAGGTCGGTGACACCGAACTGACCAGGGAGCTCGTCGCACACGAGGCGCGGACGCTCGACCTGCTGGCCGGCGTGCCACTGAAGACGGTCGTCCCGCCCGCCGTGCTGCACCACGGATCCTGGCGCGGCCTGTCCGTGCTGGCGCTGACCCCGCTCCCGGTACGGCGGGGACGGATCCCCCGCGGCGTCCTCACCGACGCGATCGCCGAGATCGCCCGCATCCCCGCGGAGCCGGTCCCGGACCGCGCGCCCCCCGGAAACCTCCCGGACCCGGCAGATCATGCCTTCGGAGGCTCCACGCAGGCTGCTGGGCGGGGGTTCGCCTGGCACGGTGACCTGACGCCCTGGAACATCTCGCGGGGCCCCGACGGGCGGCTGCTGGTCTGGGACTGGGAGCGGTTCGGCACCGGAGTACCGCTCGGCTTCGACGCCGTCCACCACTTCTTCCAGCGGGCCCTGCGCCGCGACGATCCGGCCACCGCCGCCAGAGCCTGTGTGGCGCGGGCCCTGCGGGTCCTGGCCCCGTTCGGGCTGTCGGCTTCCGAATCCCGGCTGACCGCCATCCGCTACCTGATCGCGCTCGCCGACCGGCACACTGCCGACGGCCACGCGCCCCTCGGACCACCGGAACTCTGGCTCAGCCCCGTCGTCGACCCCCAGGAGACCTTGTTGTGAAACCCGCGCTGAAGCGCTCGCTCCACGCGGCCACGTGGGGCATGGGACGCCTCACCTCGGGGAGCCGGGTGCTGCCCTCCTTCCTCATCGTCGGGGCGCAGCGCTGCGGTACCACCTCCCTGTACCGTGCCCTGTCCCAGCACCCGCTCATCCTCAAACCGGTGCTGCGCAAGGGCGTGCACTACTTCGACATGGCGTACGACCGGGGCCTGTCCTGGTACCGGGCGCACTTTCCGCTGCGGATGTCGGCCTCCGTGCCGGCACGCAGGTACGGTTGCCGGCCCCAGGCCTTCGAGTCGTCGCCCTACTACCTGTTCCATCCCCTGGCCGGCCCCCGTATCGCCCGCGACCTGCCGGGTACCAGGCTGATCGTGCTGGTCCGCGACCCCGTCGAGCGGGCATTCTCCGCGCACGCCCACGAACTGGCCAGGGGGTTCGAGACGGAGCCGTCCTTCGCCAGGGCCGTGGAGCTGGAGGAGGACCGGCTGGCCGGAGCGGCGCAGGCCCTGCGCGACTCGCCGCACTCGACGAACCTGGCCCACCGCCACCACGCCTACCTGGCCAGGGGCCGCTACGCCGAGCAGCTCGCCCGGCTGGAGCCGCTGGTCGGCAGGGATCGCCTGCTCGTCATCGACAGCGGCCGGCTCTTCGCCGAACCGGAGCTCGTCTACGACCGCGTGCTGGCCTTCCTCGGGCTGCCGCACCTCGGCGACCCGGTGTTCGAACGGCACAACGCCCGGACCAGACCCGCTCCGATGCCCCGCAGGCTCCGCCGCGAGCTGGCCGGCCGCTTCGAGGAGCAGGACACCCTGCTGACCTCGTGGCTGGGCGGGGAGCCGTCGTGGCGCCGCTGAGCCCCGCCCGTCTGGCGGGGCTGACCGGGGCCGCGCGGAGCGGGGCGGCGGGGCTGCTGGGCGCGGGTGCCGGAGCCGCCGCCCAGTTCCTGACCGTCGTACTGGTCACCAGGGGGGTGGGCCAGGAGACGGCGGGTGCCTTCTTCTCGGCGACCACCCTGTGCCTGGCGGTCGCCACGGTCCTGCGGCTGGACGCGGGGAACGGGCTCGTCTACTTCATCGCCAGGTCCCGTCCTTTCGACTACCGCTGTACCTCCGGCTACGTCCGCGCGGCGCTCGTCCCGGTCGCGTCACTCTCGCTGGCGGCCGCCTGTGCGGTCATCCTCAGCACCTCCGACCCCGCGCTGCGGGTGCTGGCGATGGCCCTGCCCGCGGTGACATGCTCGGGCGTCGTGGTGAGCGCGACCCGGGGGTTCGGCTCGATGCGGCCGACCGTGCTGCTGGACGGCGTGCTCCAGCCGCTGGCCCAGCTCGCCCTGGTCGGGACCGTGGTGCTCGCGGGCCGTGATTCGGTGCCGCTGCTCGCCGCGGCCTGGGCACTACCGTACCTGTCGGTGCTGCTGCCGGCCTCGGCCTGGTTGCACCGGCGGCTGCCTCGGACGCCCTACCTGCCGGGCACCGCGCACGACCTGTGGCGCCACACCTGGCCCCGATCGCTGGCGGCCGGGATCCAGGCGGTGTTCCAGCGGCTGGACATCGTGATCGTGGCGTTGCTGGCCGGGCCGGCCGAGGCCGCCGTCTACACCGCCGCCACCCGTTTCAAGATCGTGGGGCAGCTGGCCGGCCAGGGCCTGGCGCAGGCCACCCAACCGAGGCTGGTGCGGGCCCTGGCCGAAGGCGACCTGCCACGTGCCCGGGAGCTGTACCAGTCGGCCACCGTCTGGCTGGCCCTGCTGACCTGGCCGGTCTGGCTCGGGTACGCGGCGCTCGCTCCGTGGCTGCTCGGAGCCGTCTTCGGGGACGGCTACGCCTCCGGTGCACCGGTGGCGATCGTGCTGGCCGCGACGATGACGCTCGCCACCGCGTGCGGGATGGCCGACGTGGTGCTGACCGCCGCCGGGCACACCGGCGCCAGCCTGGCCAACCTGGCCGCCGCCGTCGCCACGACCGTGTTGCTTGACCTGCTGCTGATCCCCTCCCTGGGCTCGCTCGGCGCCGCCCTCGGCTGGGCGGGGGGCACGGTGGTCAAGAACCTGCTGCCGCTCTGGCACATCCATCGCCGGTACGGCCTGCGGCCCTTCGGCGCGCACAGCCTGGCCGCCCTGAGCCCGTGGCGGGCATCCTGATGAGCGCCGCGCCCCCCGTACTGGTCACCGGGCTGCCCAGGACCGGGACGAGCTGGACGGGCAGGATGCTCGCGGCGAGCGGGGAACTGGTCTACGTCAACGAACCGCTCAACCCCGAACACCCACCTGGCGGCTCCCCGGGCGTCCTCGACTCCGTGGTCGGCCACCGCTTCCAGTACATCTGCGCCGGCAACGAGCGGCTCTGGCTGCCCGCCTTCACCCGCACCGTCGCGCTGCGCTACGGGTTCCGGGCCGAACTGCGCCGCAACCGCTCGCCGTACGACCTGGCGCGGATGGTCCGGTACGGCACCGCGTTCACGCTGGGGCGGCTGGGCGGCCGCCGGGCGCTGCTTGACGACCCGTTCGCGCTGTTCTCCGCCGGTTGGTTCGCCGACCGGCTCGGGTGCCGGGTGGTCATCCTGCTCCGCGACCCGGTGGCTTTCGTCGGTAGCTGGCAGCGGCTCGGCTGGACCGTCTACTTCCACGAGCTACTCGAACAACCACTGCTGATGCGCGACCAGCCCCACCTGGAGGCGCTGCGCCCGCTGGTCGGCTCCCAGGACCGCATCGCCAAGGCAGTGGCCCTGTGGCGGGCGGCCGGGATCACCGCCGCCGACCTGGCCGAGCGGCATCCTCAGGTAACCCTGGCCCGCTACGAGGACCTGGCCCGCGACCCGCTGACGGAGTTTCGCCGCCTGTACGGGTGGGCGGGCCTGGCGTGGTCGGCCCGCGCCGAGGAGCGCGTCCGCCGCGCGTGCACCGCCGCGTCCGGCGCGAGCAGCGGCGGCTTCGCCTGGAGCGGCCTGTCCCGAACGGCCTACCGGCCGATGGACTCGCGCCGCGCCCTCGCCGAGGCCGACGCCAGGCTGAGCCCGCAGGAGGCCCTCCGGGTCAGGGAGCTGGCCTCCTGACGGACGACGGTCCCTCAGGAGAAGAGCCCGCGCAGCAGGGAGACCACGAGAAGCCTGAGGGCGTACGGCAGATCGTCGACCAGATAGCGGCGGGCCAGCCTGCCAGGCTCCCGGGTCAGCCGGAAGAGCCACTCCAGGCCACCTTTGCGCATCCACGCCGGAGCCCGCCGGACGGTGCCCGCGGCGAAGGCGATCGCCGAGCCGCAGCCGACGAACCAGGTGCCCGGCAGGTCCCGGCGGAGCGAGGCGATGAGCCGTTCCTGCTTGGGGAAGCCGAGCCCGACGAAGACCAGCCGGGGTGCCGCGGCGATCACGGCGTCGCGTACCCGGGCATAGCTCTCCGGATCGTCCTCGAACCCGTACGGCGGGGCGTCGACTCCGGCGATCATCAGTTTCGGGTGACGGCCCACCAGCTCGCAGGCCGCCTGCACGGCCGCGCCCGCGGGGCCGCCCAGCAGGTACACGGGATGGCGGTAGAAGGCGGCGGCCTCCGACAGGGACCAGATCAGGTCGGCACCGGCGACCCGGCCGGGCAGGGGGGTGCCGAGCAGTCTCGCCGCCCACACCAACGGCATGCCGTCCGCCACCGCGAGGTCGGCGCCTTCGACGAACCCGCGGGCCCGCTCGTCGCGGGCGACGATCCGGCTGATGTCGATGTTCGGGGTGACGAGGTGGCCGCCCTCACCGCGTTTCAGCGCGGCGACCACGTGGTCGACCACCTCGCCCTCGGTCATCGGTCCATGGTCATCAGGGCGGCGCTGGTGTCGACGTCCCCGGCCTCGGTGAAGAACGCCTCGCCCCGGTTGGAGCCGGTCGCGT
>NZ_JBEXUE010000336.1:0-11171 GCF_040614275.1 Streptosporangium sp. NPDC006013 | reverse complement strand
CGAGGAATATGTCGTGGCACTTTTTGGGGGCGTGCCCGCTGGGCGGTAGCGTTCGGGCTAGGAGGACCGGGTGTCACCGGCCCGTACGACATCGCAAGGAGCCCCGCCCGTGGTGCAGGAGAAGACGGCCGCCCCGGTGCCGGAGGCGTCCGATACGGACGACCCGTCAGGTGAGGTGACCTCGCCTCCCCCTTCCCGTCTGGAACTGCCCGCCCGCGTCGCGGGTGTGGTGGCCGGTGGCCTGCTGATCTTCCTCGCCTTTCCGCCGCTCGGGCTCTGGTTCCTCGCGCCGCTCGGCATGGCCTCGGCGGTCCTGGCGGTGCACGGCACCCGCCCGCGCCGTGGCGCCTGGCTGGGCCTGCTGGCGGGGCTCGCCCTGCTGTTGCCCGGCCTGTACTGGGTGAGCCCGATCGGCATCGATGCCTGGCTGGGGCTGGTCGCCATGGAGAGCGCCTTCTACGCCGCCTGGGGTGCGGGCACCGCCCTGGTGGCCGGATTGCGCCTGTGGCCGCTGTGGAGCGCCGCGCTCTGGGTGGCGGCCGAGTGGGCCAGAGGCGAGTTCCCCTTCGGCGGGTTCCCCTGGGCGCGGGTGGCCTTCAGCCAGGGTGAGTCGATCTTCACCCCGTACGCGGCACTCGGCGGGGCACCGCTGGTGAGCTTCGCGGTGGCCCTGTGCGGTGGCCTGCTCGCGCTGGCGGTGTCGCGATCGTTCCCGGCTTCGCCCGCGCTCCGGGCACCGCGCACGTCTTCGGCCCCGGAAGGGGCCCGGAGCCCGCGCTGGGGGCGGGCCGTCGCGTGGCCGCTCGCCGGGGCGCTGGCCGTGCCGGCCGGGGCGCTGGCCGTCCCCCGGTACGGCGACGAGGGCAGAAACGTGACCGTCGGCGTCATCCAGGGCAACGTCCCCGGCCGGGGTATGCACCCGCTGGGCGACGAGCCGGCCGTGGTCCTCGGCAACCACACCCGGATGCTCCACCAGATGGCGCGGGACGTCAGGGAGGGCAGGACTCCCCGCCCCGACCTGGTCGTGCTGCCGGAGAACTCCACGGACATCGACCCGCTGCGCAGCGAGTTCGCCAGGAGCGAGATCGACGCGGCGGTCAAGGACATCGGGGTGCCCGTCCTGGTCGGCGCGGTGGTCGGGATCGGGGAGAACAACCGGGCGACCCGCAGCCTGGTCTGGGACCCGGTCACCGGGCCCGGTGCCCACTACGACAAGCAGCAACTGGTCCCCTTCGGGGAGTACACCCCGCTCAAGGACCTCGTGCTGGCCCTGTTCGAACGCGCGTCCCTGGTCGGCAAGCAGTCGGTGGCGGGCACCCGCGACGGCGACCTCAGGCTGGGGCCGGTGACCATCGGCGCGATCAACTGCTACGAGGTGGCGTTCGACGGCATCGTGGGGGACACCGCCAGGACGGGCGCCTCGCCGCTGGTGGTGCAGACCAACAACGCCACCTACGCGCTGACCAACCTGCCGCCGCAGCAACTCGCCATGTCCCAGTTGCGGGCCGTGGAGCACAATCGGGCGGTGATCACTTCCGCAATTACGGGTATATCGGCATACGTGACTCCGAGCGGTTCGATCGCCTGGCGCACCGGGGAACTGGTGCCCGCCATGAACGTCCTGACGGTCCCGGTCAGGACCGCGCAAACCATCGCCACACGCGTGGGCGCGCTGCCCGAATGGGCCTTGATACTTGTGGGTGCGGGCGCGCTGGCCATCGCCTGGCGGCGCCGGACGCCTGGCGTGGGGCACCCCGTGATCCGAAAAGACGATCAGCAGGTGGGAGACGCGTGATGGAGCGGATGCTTGGTCGGGTGCTCGTCATCGTCCCGACGTACAACGAGCGGGAGAACCTGCCGGTGATCACCCGGCGGCTGCGCGAGGCCGTGCCCGAGGCGCACCTCCTGGTCGTCGACGACGACAGCCCCGACGGCACGGGGGCGGTCGCCGACAAGCTGGTGGCCGACGACGACCACGTCCACGTGCTGCACCGGCCGGGAGGCAAGCAGGGCCTGGGCGCGGCCTACATCGCGGGTTTCCGCTGGGGCCTGGGGGAGGGCTTCGGTGTCCTCGTGGAGATGGACGCCGACGGCTCCCACCGGCCAGAGGAACTGCCCAAGCTGCTGGACAGGCTGGTCGACGGGGCCGACCTGGCGATCGGCTCCCGCTGGGTGCCCGGCGGCAAGGTCGTCAACTGGCCGGCCTCGCGGGAGTTCCTGTCGCGCGGCGCCAACGTCTACACCCGGTTCATGCTCGGCCTTCCGGTCCGCGACGCCACCGCGGGGTTCCGTGCCTACCGTGCCGCCACCCTGGAGAAGATCGGCCTGGAGGACGTCGAGTCGCAGGGCTACTGCTTCCAGGTGGATCTGACCCTGCGCACGGTCCGCAACGGGCTGCGCGTCACCGAGGTGCCGATCACCTTCGTGGATCGCACCATCGGGACCAGCAAGATGGGCCGCGGCGTCGTGGTCGAGGCCTTCTGGCGGGTCGCCGCCTGGGGTGTCATGGGCCTGCCCGCGCGTCTGCGCCGCCGCCGTGGTCGCTGATCCCCGGGGTACGGCGAGAGCGTGGTCCCAAGGCTCCGCCGAAGATGCGTCCACGCTGAGCGAACGCGGAACGCGCGGCCGCTCCGCGGCGTTGTCATGTCATACGGCTGTCGCATGAGTTGAGGCAAAGATGCGCTTTCTGCTGGTCCTGACCTTCCTTGTAGTGCCGGTCCTTGAGGTGTTGGTGCTCATTCAGGTCGGTCAGGTCATCGGTGGCTGGACAACGCTGGCCCTCCTGCTCGCCGGCGGCCTGCTCGGTTCCTGGATCGTGCGCCGCGAGGGTCGCCGGGCCTGGAGCAACCTCCAGAGCGCGCTGC
This sequence comes from Streptosporangium sp. NPDC006013, assembly GCF_040614275.1. Classification (NCBI taxonomy): domain Bacteria; kingdom Bacillati; phylum Actinomycetota; class Actinomycetes; order Streptosporangiales; family Streptosporangiaceae; genus Streptosporangium; species Streptosporangium sp. NPDC006013. The sequence goes on along the minus strand of NZ_JBEXUE010000336.1, from coordinate 8,307 downwards.
AGAGCGGGCGGATGCCCGACCGCGAGCTCGCCGGCGGCGGCCTGATCCTGGTGGGCGGCACCTTGCTGCTCATCCCCGGATTCCTCTCCGACGTGCTGGGCATCCTGTGCCTGCTGCCCTTCACCCGGCCGATGGTCCGCAGGCTCGGAGCCTGGTTCTTCGCCCGCCGGGTCCGCACCATCATGGCCAGGAACGCGGCGGGTGCCGGGCTCGGTTCGCCGTTCGGCGACGGGTCGCCCTTCGACGTGCTGCGCGACGCCGGGAGGCCGCCCGGCTCGGGTCCGGTCCTGCACGGAGAGGTCATCCGTGACGAGTCGGCCGCACCTGGAAGAGCCCCCGAAGGGGCCTCCGACGGGACCGCCGGCCCCCGGAGCCTCACCGATCGCTGAGCGCGGCCAGACGGCGCAGCGAGAGCCGGAACAACGCGGCGTTCAGCGGCCTGACCGCCAGCCAGCCGAGCCGCCCGGCCGCGCCGAACGGCAGGTCGAGATCCTCTTCCCAGATGATCGTGCTGCCGCCGCCCTCGCGGGGCAGCACGCGGAAGACCCCGGTGCCGCGCACCGGCCGCCCCGTGTGCCGGACCCCCACGCTCCTGGGCGGGTCCCACTCGGTGATCTCCATGGTGTCGAGGAACCCGAGAGGCCCCACGCCGGTGAAGGCCGCCAGCCGGCTCCCGGCGCTGCGGCCGTTCCCGGCGGTGACCCGGGCCCGGGTCAGGACCATCCACTCGTCGTGCCTCGACCAGTCGGTCAGCACGGAGAAGACCTGCTCGGGCCGGGCATGTGCGTCCACCGAGACGCTGATGTGAGAACGGGTCACCTCCGGTTCCTTCCCACTGCCCGGCGGTCGCCCCCTGGGGCGAGCCGCGAACATTGACAGGAAAATACTATTTTCCTACCTTTTGAATCGCTATTTAGTCGAGCCGGGGCCGTGAGAATGTGATGGCCTGACGGGCGACGCCGGTGCGGGCCGGTGCCATGCGGGTCTGTGACCGTGGGGACAGAGAGAGGGAGAGGGGCTGTTATGACCGCGTTCGCGGAGGGAACCGGCCTGGTCACGGTCAGGTCCGTGCCCTGGGACGACGCCGCGGCCGTGGCGCTGCGCCAGGCCATGGCCGAGGAGATGCGCGCCCGCTACGCCGACCTGCTCGCCGCCACCCCCGACCTGCTGCCCCGGGGCATGGACGTCGAGCCCGAGACCGTCGCCTACAGCGGGGTCGCGTACTCGGCGGAGGGTCTCCCCGTCGGGCACGTGGCGCTGCGAAGGCTCGGCGAGGAACTTGAGCTCAAGCGGATGTTCGTGGCCCCCTCGCACCGGGGCACCCGCGTGGCGCGAGCCCTGCTGGCCGCGGCGGAGGACGCGGCTCGCGCGCTGGGCGCGTCCCGGGTCGTCCTGCAGACCGGTGACCGCCAGCCGGACGCGGTGAGGCTGTACCGGAGGGAGGGGTACACCCCTGTCCCGATCTTCCCTCCGTACGAGCGGCTCGCGGGCTCCCACTGCTTCGAGAAACTCCTGTCATGAAAAGCCCGGGAGGCTCCCGGCGAACGCAGGCCGACACGCCCTCGCCGGCCCGGCCGATGGGTTCGGCCGGGCCGGTGAGGTGCCCGCGGGTACCTGGATGATCGGCTAGGACGCCACGCGCTCCGGGCTGTCGACGTAGATCTCACCGAAGTCGATCGCCGGGGCGAACCCGGCGAAGTTCCGCTGGACTTCGGCCTTCTCCGCCGCGTTCGGGTAGGGGTTGGTGCAACTCGTGCCCGCGCTCGCGCCGGACATCAGGTCCGTGCACCGGCCGGTGCGCCGGTCGGGCAGGCCCAGGATGTGGCCGATCTCGTGGGTGGCGATACGCAGCGGGTTGTGGCCCTCGGTGGTCGCCTGCCGCCCCATCCACACGGTTCCGCGGCCCAGGCTGGTGGGCTGCGCGCGAGGCCAGCCGTTGTCGGCGAGCACCACGAAGTCCGCGGGGCTGCCGGCCACCAGTCGCACGTTCGAGACGCTGGAGTTCCAGATTTGTGCCGCCTGATCCACGGCGGACCGGAACTCCGCGGCCCTGCTCGCGTCGTACCTGAGCACGCGTACGGCCGCCGTACGGGCGTCCGCCGCGTGGACGAGCGTGGCCTGGGCGGGGATGGCCACCAGGAAGGCCAGTCCCAGGATGAAGGCGACACCGAGGCGAGTGATTCTGGACATTTCTAGCGGGCCTCCTCGGCCATCGGGGGGTTGCTCGCGGGGAGCAGCTGGTGAGGAGGTGGGATCAGCCGGTGACGAGCGTCAGCCCGTACGCCGAGAGGATCTCGTTGACCGGCTGGTGGTAGGTGGTGCCGCCGACGGTGCAGTTGCCGGAGCCGCCGGAGGTGACGCCCTGGGCCTGGCTGCCGGAGATGTAGGAGCCGCCGGAGTCGCCGGGCTGGGCGCACACGGTGGTGCGGGTCAGGCCGCTCACCGTGCCCTGCGAGTAGGTCACGCTGGTGTTGTGCTGGCTGATGACGCCGCAGCGCCAGCCGGTGGTCGAGCCCGAGCGGCAGATCGAGGCGCCGACCGAGGCCTGGGCGGAGCCGCGGACGATCACGTTCGCGCCGCCGGAACCGCGCACCCACGGCTGCACGGTGTGGCCGGGAGTGGCGACCCAGGCATAGTCGTTGCCGGGGAACGACGAGCCCTGGAAGGTGCCGGACGGGCTGGTGGTGGCGTTGCCGGCCCGGCCGCAGTGTCCCGCGGTCACGAAGCCGGGGGTGGTTCCCTTACGGACGGAGAAGCCGATGCTGCACCGGCTGGAGCCGATGTAGTAGGCGCTGCCGCCGATGATGTTGATGAGGGGCTGGGGCTTCTCGGCGGAGAGTGTCACCCGTACGGCGTTCTTGTCGACGCCCGCGGCGGCGACGAGGGCCTCGCCCGCGGCCTGGTCGCCGGTGAGGACGACGACGCTGTTGGTGGTCACGTCGACGTACCAGAGGGACGCGCCGGCCTTCGCCTCCGCGGCGGCCTGGTCGAGACCGTCCTTGACGGCGTTGAGTTCGGCCAGGGTCCGGCCGACGATCACGGGTTGTGCGCCCTTGGCCCTGATGGTGGCGGTGTCGGCGGCGTCGGTGGTGGCCACGGAGAGCTGGGAGGCGTCGCCGTTGAGCCAGGCGCCGGCGTAGTCGGCGCCGAGCTCACCGCTCAGGGCGGACTCCGAGGCGGCCGCGCGCTGCTCGTTGGCCAGTCGCTGGACGGCCTGCTCGGCGGTGAGGCCGAGGTCGCGCTGGAGGGCCTCGAGCATCGCTGCCGGAGGCTGGGGGGCGAGGGGGGCGGGTGCTGCGACGGCGGGCGCCACGGTGGCGACCAGGTACAGGGCCACGGTGGTGGCTCCGGCCAGGAGGGTACCTCGACGTAACATGAACACTCCTTGTGAGGGGTGTTGTCAAGGTATTTGCGGGGCGCCCGTTAAGGGATCTCCCAAACAATCCCTATCGCGATGTTATGGAGTCCTGATCACCGATGGCGGACGCGTGATCGACTGGTCCACCCCACTCGCGCGGCTGTGAAGGACTCTGAAAGACTGATCACCTTGCCCTCGGCGCACAGCTGTCGATCTCTGCAAGAGATCGGACGGAGCGGCGCCGAACGACCGGTTGCAGGAGGACGCGTGCCCATGGCCGAGGAAGTCGCCGTCGACGGTGAGAGCGGAGGGCCGGCGCCGTTACCACGCCGCGATGACGCGTCCCGGTGCCCGCACACCGAGCACGACGAGCGCCGCTGCGTCCTGCCCCCCGGACACGATCTGAAGCACGTCTACCCGCACCAGCAGGCCGTCGCCCTGTGCGGGGGTGATTGACGGGCCGCCCACGGCACGGGTACGGATCCCGCAGGGAGAACCCGGGTCGATCCCCTTGGCAGGGGTAGAGGTTCTCTTACAGGCGCCGGATGGGCCGCTCGTGTTCGGTGTCCGGCGCGGGCCGGGGGTCTCGAGGAGTTGCCGTGGACGGATCTGCGCCATCCACGCCGCAGGCGGGCGGGAACGACGTGGGGCCTTACCAGGGACGGGCGAGAATGCTCGCGGGACTTGTCGAGGCCAGCCATCTGAGCACGGTGGAGCGGCTGCCGTCCCTTGTCGAGGAACATGCCGCCCACGCCGGTCTGTACGACGTACTGATCTATCTGGCCGACCTGCAGCAGGACGTGCTGCGCCTGCTGACCGGCCGGGGCGGTGGCGAGGGCGCCGAGCGGGAGCCGGCCGAGCTGCGGATCGACGGAACGCTGGCGGGGCGGGCCTTCCAGGAGGTGCGGGTCCTGTCCAGCGCCGGTGCCGCCGGTGAGGTGGGACGATGGTGGGTGCCGCTGCTGGACGGCACGGAACGCCTCGGGGTGCTGCGCGTCAGCGTCCGGCCGGACACCGACGGCGACCGGGCACAGGAGGACATGCGGTATCTGGCGTCCGTGGTCGCGCTGATGCTGGTGAGCAAGCGTTCCCAGAGCGACTCCTATGCCCGGCTGGTGCGGACCCGGCCGATGAACGTCGCCGCCGAGATGCAGTGGAACCTGTTGCCGCCGCTCACCTTCGCCGGCGAGAAGGTGGTGATCGGCGCCGTGCTCGAACCGGCGTACGAGCTCGGTGGCGACGCCTTCGACTACGGGCTGGCCGGCGAATCCGTCCACCTGGCGGTCTTCGACGCGATGGGCCATGACGCGTCAGCCGGGCTGACCGCCAACCTCGCGGTGGCCGCCTGCCGTAACCAGCGCCGCCAGGGCATCGGCCTCGTCCGGGTCAGCGAGGGGATCGAGGAGGTGCTGATCAAGGAGTTCGGCCGGGGCAACCGTTTCGCCACGGCCATTCTGGCCAACCTGAACATGCGCACCGGAGTGTTCACCTGGGTCAACCGGGGCCATCACCCACCGGTGGTGATCAGAGGGGGGCGATGGGTCACCACCTTGAGGTGCCCGCCCGCTCACCCGCTGGGCCTCGGACTCGGGCTGCCGGTGACCCTGTGCAGGGAGCAGTTGGAGCCGGGCGACCGCGTGCTCCTCTACACCGACGGCATGATCGAGGCCCGCGACCGGGAGGGCAGGGAGTTCGGCCTGGAGCGCTTCGTCGACTTCATCGTCCGGCACAACGCCGACGACCTGCCCGTGCCGGAAACCCTGCGCCGCCTGGTCCGCAGTGTGCTGAAACACCATGACGGCAGGCTCCAGGACGACGCCACGGTCCTGCTGGTGGAGTGGTGTGACGGAGCTCGGGGCAAGCTCAGCCTCTGGCCCGGTGGGGCGCCGGGTCAGAGCGCGGGGGAATAGGGGCTCTCGCCGTCCCGGATCGCGGTGAGCATCCGGGTCGTGTACGCCTGCACGGCCTTGTGCAGGCCGTGGCCGAAGCTCACCCGGGCCACCCCGAGGGAGGCCAGCTCGCCGAGCGACGGCGTGCCCGGACGGAACAGGATGTTGATCGGCCCCTCGATCCGCTCGGCCAGTGCGCGGACGGCCTCGGCCTCGGCCGCGAAGATCGGGTAGACGCAGTCGGCGCCCGCCTCCAGGTAGCGGCGGCCCCGCCGCACCGATTCGGCCAGTCGCTCCCCGGCGTCTCCCGTGCCGTTCATGTAGGTGTCGATCCGCGCGTTGATCACCAGGTCCACGCCGGCGTCGACCGCGGCGGACCGGACGGCGCCCAGGAAGGCCGCCTGCTCGTCGGCGTCGACCATGGCGCCGGTGCGCGGATCGGAATCCTCCAGGTTGCAGCCGGAAGCCCCGGCGGCGGCGAGCCGCTCGACCAGTTCGGCGGGCTCCAGCCCGTAGCCGCGCTCCATGTCCGCGGTGACGGGCAGGCCGACCGAGCGGCTGATCCTGGCGATCGCGGCCAGCATCTCCTCGACCGGTGTCTCCTCACCGTCGTCGTAGCCGAGCACCGGGGCGACGGCGGCGCTGCCGGTGGCGATCACCGGGAACCCCTCGGCCTCGACGGCACGTGCCGACGCGGCGTCCCAGACGTTGGGCACCACCAGCGGGCGGCCCGGCACGTGCAGCGCCCGGAGCGCCGCGGCTTTCTCACCGGCCGTCGTCGAGGTGGTGCCGGTGGTTTCTCTGCTGGTCTGAGCCGACCCGGTGGAGGTAGTGCGGCCGGCCACCGGGGAGGTCCAGCAGCCGGATGCCCTTGCCGAGCAGCACGGGCGCGATGTGCAGGTTGATCTCGTCGAGCAGCCCGCGTTCGAGAAGCTGGCCACCGATCGTCGGCGAATGCACCTCGACGTTCCTGCCGCCGGCCGCGGCCAGCGCGATCCGTACCGCCTCGGCCACGTCACAGTCCAGGAATGTGACGCCGTCGGCGGGCTTGGCGTCCTCCGGATGGTGGGTGAGCACAAAGATGGGTCCGGTCCAGGCGCCGCCGTAGACGCTGCGGGGATCCGGGAAGTGGTCCCAGCCGCGCCGGCCGCCCAGGACCGCGCCGGTGGTCGCGACGTACTCCTCGATCAGGCCCGGCTGGGGTGAGATGCCGGTCATCATCCAGTCCATCTCGTGGTTCGGCCCGGCCACGAACCCGTCCAGGGACATGGTGAAGTGCCAGAGCACCTTGCCGTTCGCGGTCTGCGGTTCGATGTCGTTCACTGCTGTCTCCTCTGTCGGCTGATTGCCTCGTGCGGTATTGAGACGGCATCCACCGCGGAACCTCATCGGTCCAGGGTGGGTGGGAGGTTGAACGACGGGAACAGGGCCGGCTCGTGGAACGCGACGATCTCGGTTATCCGGCCGTCGCGGACCCGCAGCACGCCGATGCCGAACGGCTCGTACGCGTGCCCGCCCGGCGGACACCGGTACGTCGCCGCGGCCAGCTGGCCGTTGGCGCTCGCCGGCAGCATGCGCAGCGTTCCGATGTAGTCGGGTGAGCCGGCGTCCCAGCTCGCCGACAGTGCTGCCAGCACGCCGTCGCGGTCGGCGAACCACTCCGGGTACGGCGGCATCGTCGCCCGCACGTCCCGCGCCAGCAGCTCGGCGACCTCGGTCAGGTCGCCGCGCTCCACCGCGGACATGTAGCGGCGCAGGATCCTGCGGTCCTCGTCGGTGGGCGGGGCTGACGGGGCCCAGTCCGACCGGCCGGGCGGCAGGTGGGTGCGCAGGGTGGCTCTGGCCCGCTGCAGTGCGCTGTTGACCGAGGCGACACTGCCGTCGAGGGCCTCGGCCGTCTGGCGGACCGGCCAGCCCAGCACGTCGCACAGGATCGTCGCGGCGCGCTGCCTCGGCGGCAGGTACTGGATGGCGGCCAGGAACGCCAGCTCCAGGGTCTCCTTCGCGACCACCGCGGCCTCCGGGTCGTCGGCGCTCGGTGCCACCGGCTCCCACAGGTGGCCGGGGAACGGCTGCAACCACGGGCCGGCCGGCGAATCGGCCTGGTCGGGCAGCGTCCGGCGGCTCCGGCCGTCGAGGAAGTCCAGGCAGGCGTTGGTGGCGATCCGGTACAACCAGGCGCGCAGTGAGGAACGGCCCTCGAAGCCGTCCCGGCCGCGCCACGCCCGCAGGAACACCTCCTGGACCAGGTCCTCCGCCTCGTCGAACGACCCGAGCATCCGGTAGCAGTGCACCCGCAGCTCGCCCCGGTGCCGCTCGACACGTTCGGCGAAGTCGGTCACCGGGCGGCCGTCCGGGCGTACCGCAGCCGGTGGGTCGGCTCGCCGCCCATCGGGGCGTCCCGAGTGACGCCGTCCGCCGACCAGCCGGCCTTCTCGTAGAACCGGCGGGCCCGCTCGTTGCCCTCCAGCACCCGCGGCACCGCGCGCGGGCCCAGGTGCGGCAGCGCGTCGTCCATCGGCGCCCGGCCCATGCCGGTTCCCACGTGCCCGGCCGGCGCTCGCCCGCTGAGCTGACCTCCGGGTAGGCCGTCGCCCCAGACCGTCAGCTGGACGGGCGAGTCGTCGTGGACGAAGAAGTGCGCGGCGTGACCGTAGCCGCCCTTCTTCATCCATGCCTCGTAGTCGGATTCGTCGTCCTCGGGCACCGGGTGCGGGCATGTGCTCCACTGCCTGTCCTTGAACAGGGGAATCTCCATCAGGACGCCTTTCTGTGTGCGGCTGGCGGGGTGCCGGCCGGAGCGGGGCTCAGTCGAGCAGAGGTACGACCGTGGGGCGTAGCGGCTACCCGTCGGCGTCGAGCTGGGCGAGTTCGCCGTCGATGTCGACGGAGTGGGTGCCGTAGAAGTGCACGTTCTCATTAGGGTCCCAGTAGTGACGACGCAGGAAACAACGGATATGCAGGTCAGCGGCCCATCTTCCATGCTGTGCCTGAAGCCCGCTGTCGACCAGCTCGCGGGCCTGCGCGAGTCGGGCCTGGTGCAGCGGCTGCACCAGGCCG
>NZ_JBEXUE010000335.1:0-11257 GCF_040614275.1 Streptosporangium sp. NPDC006013 | reverse complement strand
CCGGTGTGTCACCGGGGCCGCGGCGGTCAACGTGTCGGGCTGAAGCCGAACTCGTCAGATCCAGTTGGAGATCAGGCGTACCTCCATGCCGACCGGGCGGGCGGCGCAGGGCATCGACTTGATCTGTCCGGCGCGGCCGGCCTGGACGCTGTAGCAGGAGTCGACCCAGTCGTCGCTGTCGGTGACCCAGTCGCTGGGCAGCGCGCCGATGACCTTGTCGGCGATCGCGACGTACTGGCCGTTTCCGGTGGCGACGAGCACGCCTTCGACGATGGCCTTGGCCAGGCCGGACAGGTCGGCGTTGTCGTCGCGCTCCATGAAGACGACGTCGACGGCGGTCCAGCTGAAGTTGGACCACTCGATCAGGACCTGGTTCACGTTGCTGTAGGTCGTGCCCTCCTCGGTGATGTAGGGCATCTCGATGCTGTCGACCCGAGCCTTACCGTCGGTCCCGGCGCCCATGGTCCAGGCGTAGATCTCCGGTCCGCCCTTGTACCAGGGCTCGTGGTCGTTGTAGTTGGTGATGCGATGGATCTGGGCTGCCCAGCGGGGCGTTCCCGCGGCCTGCGCCGTAGGCTGCTGGGCCTCATCGGCCTTACGGTCGATTCCGGTGATGCCGGCCTCGGTGAGAGCCTTGCGGATGACCTGCTGGCCCAGCTCGGCGGTCTTGCGCTCGTTCAGGCCCACGACGAGCACCGCCTGCCTGGGAGCCCGGCGGGCATCGAGCTCGTAAGTGCGACCGGCCGAGTCGTAGGCGGTGACGGTGCGGACGAACTTCTCGTCCTTGGACGGGGTGAACATGACCAGTGGCTTCTCGCCCGCGGCGACCCGCTTGACCGTGGCGGGGTCGGCCGAGACCTCCAGCAGCGACTCGCCCTCGCCTTCGGCCTGGAGGCCCTTCAACTGCAGGATCTTGCTGTCAGCCTGGCGGGTGTAGTCGGTCAGGTCCTGCGCGCCTGGCACGGAGGCGAACAACGCGGCCAGGTCGGCCTGGCCGTCACCCGCCAGCTCGCGGTTGAGCACCGCCCTGAACTCACCGTTGTCGAGCCTGCGGGCGATCTGCTCGGCGAGCGTCCGCTTGAGCCCGTCCATGGTGGCGGCCGACTCTGCGGCCTTGAGCTTGGCCGACTGGCCGGGGGGCAGCGGATCGGCCACGGCCGTCGCCGGCGCTACAGCACCCATCAGGGTGGCGGCCAGGGCGAATGCCGCCAGCCCAACTACCTTCTTCACAAAACCTCCTGGTTAATGCGAGAAGAAGACCGATAGAGCACCACCGCCGGATTCTTGCGGGAACCGAGCGGTTGCATAAGGCAGAGCATGACCGGCGCGCCTTATCGAATAATTACGTCTTCTTATGGATCCTTATGGTCAATCCCATAATGGGTTTAACGTTCACTTTCGGACTTGGATGTGTGGACGCCCTCGTGCAGCCGGTTATGGGATCGGATCGCGATGGCCAAGGTCGGCACGGCCCCGCGTCGCCTCCCCCAGCGGGTCTTCGGGGTCGGTCATCCCGAGGTCGACTCGCAGCCCGGATGCTCCTGGCGAAGCCGGGCGAGCGCGGGCGCCATCAGAGTGGCGCCCGCCGTGGCGAAGTAGCGTATCGCCAGCCGCTCGGTGTGCCCGGCTCATAGGTCGGTCACCTTCTACCTCAACTACCGGCTCATCTCGGACGAGGGCACGACCAGCGCCGCCATCGTCGGATACCTGCTGCCGGGAACGATAGTGCTCGACGAGGAACCCGGCCCGCGCGTCATCTCGGAAATGATCGTCGCGCCTCTCTGCGCCGGGATGACGACGCCCGGGTCCGTCATGCCTGTCCGATCAGCCGCGGAGCCCTCACCGCACGGGAGGTCGGCTCCTCCGGTTACGGGACACCCGAGTCGCGGCGCGAGCGGTGCGGGTCCGAGGCGGCAAAGCCCACAGACAGCCGGAGGCGGGGCACCGGACCTCCGCCGACGCCCCGCCTCTAACCGGGTGCCTCACATCCGAAGCGCGCCCAAAATACTGGGGCAGAGGAAGCACCGTGGCCATGCGCCGCCGTGTCCGCCACAGAGACCGTCCGTCCTTCAGGTCGAAAGCAGACATGGGTGTGTAACCACGCCAGCCGCCGACGACGACCGTCTCCGCGGTAGCCACGACATGCCCCGAGTATTGCGGCAACCCGGCGCGCCACACCACAGATCCCGTAGTGAGATCGAGACAGAACAGTTGATCGATGTCCTGTGGCAGAACCAGGCAACGATCACCGGCGACCACGACGGCACGCGGCCAGGTTCCTATCGGGACGTCCCAGCGGACCGAGCAGTCGTGGCGGTCCAGGCAGACAAGCCGAGTGTGGCGCTCATGGAGGACGACGCGGTCTTCCGTCACCGCCAACGCCGAAGCGGACCCCCTCTGATGAAGCTGCCGCTCCCACAGCGTCTTTCCGATCATCTGCCGATTTCACCAGGCAAGCACTAGCGGCATCAATCACATTAACAGTGGGAGGTCATATCGGCCGAATCCGGGTGTGGAACTCAACAGGTCCCGTTTGACCAGGCATTTCATTCCTCGGCAGCGCCGAGGGTACTGGGGGAGTGCGCTTATTCGGAAGGTTCGGTGTTTCCGGCGTGTCTGCGGTCCGGCGTCGTAACCCGCATTGACTGGACCGGAGTCCATGTTGCCGGCACCTCACGCATCAGCAGCGCGCAGTCGAGCTTCGCGCTGCCCCGCGGGAACCGCTCCTGGTTGTCGAAATAGCTGGACCGGACAGCGTGGACATCGACGGGCCGCACGCGCCATGAGCCGGTCCCGAGTTTGAGCCCGTCAAGACGCCCTTCATCGTGGGTAGCGGAAAACCCTGTCGAGCCGTGACGGAAGAACTCCGATGCCTCACCCAGATCGGCGAACAGTTCGCTGCCCTGGAACCGCTCCGCCGTGCGAACGTGCACGCTCACGCTGACCAGGCCGTCACGGCCGTCGAAGGCCACGTGGAGGTCCTCCGCCGTTTCCCGCACGTCGAACGACGCCCGGTGGTGCACACCGGGGAACAACCGGCCGCCGACCAGCACCGTGACCATCGATCCGCTGTCCCGGCGTGGGATGTACACCCCCGTCTCAGGACCTCGCGGCCCGTCCCACTCCACGGCGATGCGATGCGCGGCGTTCTCGCTGCGCAGCCCCAGACCATCCGGGAGCCGCGTGGGTCGGACCCGCCCGAGGCGGATCAGGCAGATTCCGGCGACCGCCCATCCTCCGACCTGCTGAGGCCGCAGTGGCATCGGCAGCAAACGTGCGGCGATTTCTGGATCGACCCGGTAGTTCACCAGGAGCCGCCGTTCGACCACACTCGCCATGGATAGCCGTCTCATGCCATATCGCCCTCCTCGACGACTACCGCCTGTCCGCTTGGAGCATAGGACACCTATTCGGAAAGCTGATCGCTCCTCCGGGCTCCCTGGCACTGGTTCGTGCCGACAGGCGTGAAAGTGAAGCTGTCGGCGAAGTCGGCACCCTTGCCGCGGACGGCTAGAAGCATGGGCTCGCCGTACAATGCGGTCTGATCCGTACGCAAATGAAGGAACTCGTTCCAGAAATGGAAGCAGAGCAAAGAATCCTGGGGGTGCCCCGTCGCATATACCAGGGTCTTGGGAAAGTACGGGCTCGTGCCACCGCAGTAGACAGACGGCGGCCCGAACATACCGAGGGTCTGTCCGAGGGTTCGATCGCGCTCACACCAAGCCTTGTTGGCACCGATCAGCTTGTCGTACCCGTCCCGCGACAGGATACGGTCCAGCCGGAGCCATCCGTGACGATGGGCGAACTCGGCATAGACGGACGCGGCCATGTCATCGGTTCCGGCACCCCAGAGAGACTCGAAGGCTCCCCGAACTCCCGTGGAGAGAAAGGCCCTTCGAGCACGAAGGGAATCCTGTTCCTCACTCCAGACCTGTTCACGATCGTCCGTGAACGCCATTGCGTCGAAGTAAATTCTTAGGGTGACCTCTCCACCGAACAGGCCTGGCCGACGAAGAGCCGAATTGATCTGAGTGAACAGGTACTCTCGCACCTGCTCGACCGTCCGCGCTTCTCGCCGACCGTCCGCATCGGCCATCGACTGCCCCTTCTTTCGCCGCTACGACCTTCTGAAAACGCCAGAAGGGGGCCGGACTTAACTCCGCCCCCCCTTCCTAGCGGGCACTATGCAGGTTTGGCCTCCGCATCCAACGCTGCTTTTCTGCCCAGAATACTGGGGCAGTGCACTTATTCGGAGGGTGCGGTATTCAGCGTCACCGACCGGGTACCGCCACACAGTGCGAGGGCGACGGGCGCGTCCGAGGGAAAGTATGCCTCGGCCATGCCCCCTTCAAGCGTGATGTCCAAAGCGGCGCCGAACGGGTGGTCGTCTGGAGATTCCGAAGCCTCGACAAAGTGCGACGAAAGGGCGAGATCTAGCGACGCTTTCCGGTTCGGCCAAGCAACTCGCGGGCGGTCGTTGGCCGGACATGGTCGGTGGTGGCGAGTAGTTCCGCCTCGGTCACGACGAGACTGCTGATCTGGAGCAGCACATCGCCGTGTCTGGCGAACAGGGCCACGGGCCTGTCATCGATGATCCACAGGACGCGACCATCGGGCAGCGGCCGACAGGTGCCGCTGCCGGGAAAAGCCCAGGCGGGTTTCAGATACCGTGCGGCTTTCAGATACCGCGCGGCGCACGCCTGGCCGGGGGTGGCCGCCGTGGCACGAATGAACACCTGCATCTCCCACTCCTCCCGCAGATTGAAGCTGGGTTTGTAGAAGCGATGGATGATGGTGCGGGGGGTGTCCAGGCGATAGGTGAGCTCGACTGCCGGGCCTCCGTCCTCTGGATCGAGTCGCCATAAACCCGCCACGTGCCGACGGCCAGGGATGTCCAGGGAGACCAGCGACACTCCCATCGTGTCCAGGTCCCAGACCTGGTGCCAGTGCTGTACGCGATCCGAGACCTGGGCGGCAGCGACCGGAAAAGCGATCACCGCTCCCGCGAGGAGGATCCGCGGCAGGGCGGTACGCGGCATGACCATCCAGGCCGTCGCGGCGTACCCTGCGACACCGGCCAGGAGAAAGATGATCCCGAAGAGCGATTCGGGCAGGCCATAGGCCTCCCTGTGGAAAGGGACAAGCGCGAACAGTCCCGAGGTCAGCGCCCCGAAAGCCGCGGATCCGGCGAGTGCCACCAGCCACCACCGGGAAATCTTGGCCAATCGCGCCAAGATCCCGCTGAGCAGAATCGGGACCACGATGATCGCGATGCCGTTGATGACGCCGCCCAGTCCTTCGGAGGGTGCCAGCTTGTTGGGCCAGACGGCACTGACGACGAAGCGGCCCAGCCCTCTGCGGCCCATTACGTCGTCGGTCCAGATGACGGCGACCACCACACCGACGACGAGCCCCATCAGGGCGCTCCTGGCAAGGAGGGCCCGACCCGATAATCCACTCATGGTCGCAACTATCGATCGTGCCTGACAGGCTGCCAACCCGATGAGATAGGACACCGGAGCGTAACAAGCCCGCCCACCACATCATGGGCAGGGGTCCTGCCCTTAGCGATACATCGAAGAGTCAGCCTGCTCGCCGGAAGTTGACAACTCAATCGAAAAGCGAATCGAACGTCGGGCCCGCACGGCTCGCCTAAGCAAGGCGCGCCCATCGTGGGCAGCGGAAAAGTTGGTCGAGCCGTGACGGAAGAACTCCGACGCCCCCTCCAGATCAGCGAACAGTTCACTGCCCCGGAAACACCGAAAGGGGGCCGGACTTGATTCCGACCCCCTTCGCTACCAGGCACTATGCAGATTCGGCCTCTATATCCAACACCGCTTCTCTGCCCGAAATCAGCTGCAGCCGCTGGTGGAGCCGCAGCCCTCGCAGACGTAGCAGCTGCCCGCGGGGCGCATCTTGGTGCCGCAGGTCATGCAGAGCGGCGCGTCGGCGGTGCGGCCCTGGTGGGACTCCAGGGAGCCGGCCCGCCGCGGGGTTTCCACCGGCACCGCTTCGGCTCGGGTCTGGGGCTCCTCGATGGGGGCCGAGGTGGCGAGCTCGGCGATGACCTCGTCGGCGTGGATCGGGGCCGGGTCCTCACCACGCTGCTGGGCGGCGCGCTCGGAGGCGGAGAAGATACCGAGGGCGGCACGGTCGTCGTAGGGCAGGTGGTCCAGGGCCAGGCGGCGGAAGATGTAGTCCATCACCGAGGCCGCTATCCGGATGTCCGGGTCGTCGGTCATGCCGGCCGGGTCGAAGCGCATGTTGACGAACTTGCCGACGTAGGTCTCCAGCGGCACCCCGTACTGCAGGCCGATGGAGATGGCCACCGAGAACGCGTCCATGACGCCCGCGAGGGTCGAGCCCTGCTTGGACATCTTCAGGAAGACCTCGCCGAGGCCGTCGTCGGGGTAGGAGGAGGCGGTCATGTAGCCCTTGGCGCCGCCCACGGTGAAGCGGGTGGTGGTGCTGGGACGCTGGTTCGGCATCCGGCGACGGGTCGGGCGGCTGATCTCCACGACCTGGATCTCCGGCTCGGCGACAGCCTCCTTCGCCTCGGTCTTCCTGCCGGCGGCCGAGAGGGGCTGGCCGACCTTGCAGTTGTCGCGATAGACCGCGAGGGCCTTCAGGCCGAGCTTCCAGCCCTCCATGTAGACCTGCTCGATGTCCTCGATGGTGGCGGACTCGGGGAGGTTGACGGTCTTGGAGATGGCGCCGGACAGGAACGGCTGGGCCGCGGCCATCATCCGGACGTGCCCCATGGGGGCGATCGCGCGCTCGCCCATGGCGCAGTCGAACACCTCGTAGTGCTCGTGGCGCAGGCCGGGGGCGTCGACGACGTGGCCGTGCTCGGCGATGAACTCGACGATCGCCTCGATCTGCTCCTCCTGGTAGCCCAGCTGCCGGAGCGCGCGCGGGATCGTCTGGTTGACGATCTGCATGGAACCGCCGCCGACGAGCTTCTTGAACTTGACCAGGGCGAGGTCGGGCTCGATGCCGGTGGTGTCGCAGTCCATCATCAGGCCGATGGTCCCGGTGGGCGCGAGCAGCGAGGCCTGGGCGTTGCGGTAGCCGTTCCTCTCACCGAGCCTGAGGCACTCGGCCCACTGCTTGGAGGCCTCGTGGTGGATGTCGCCGTCCATCTTCTCGAACGTGCGCAGAGCCTCGTTGGCGTCGTTGTGCTTGCGCATGACCCGCTTGTGCGCGTCGGCGTTGCGGGCGTAGCCGTCGTACGGGCCCACGACCGCGGCCAGTTCCGCGCTGCGGCGGTAGGAGGCGCTGGTCATCAGCGAGGTGATGGCTCCGGCCAGGGCGCGGCCGCCCTCGGAGTCGTAGGCGTGGCCGGTGGCCATGAGCAGCGCGCCGAGGTTGGCGTAGCCGATGCCGAGCTGGCGGTAGGCACGAGTGGTCTCGCCGATCTTCTCGGTCGGGAAGTCGGCGAAGGTGATGGAGACGTCCATCGCGGTGATGATCAGCTCAGTGATCTTCACGAAGTTCGCGATGTCGAAGGTGTCGTCGTCTCTCAGGAACTTCAGCAGGTTGATGCTCGCCAGGTTGCACGAGGAGTTGTCCAGGTGCAGGTACTCCGAGCAGGGGTTGCTGGCGGTGATGCGGCCCGTCTCGGGGCTGGTGTGCCAGTCGTTGATCGTGTCGTCGTACTGGACGCCGGGGTCGGCGCACTCCCACGCGGCCTTGCCCATCTTGCGGAACAGGCTCCTGGCGTCGATCTTCTCGATGACCTCGCCGGTGAGCCGGGCCCGCAGGCCGAACTCCTCGCCCTGCTCCACCGCGCGCATGAACTCGTCGGAGACGCGCACGGAGTTGTTGGCGTTCTGGTACTGGACGGAGACGATGTCCTTGCCGCCCAGGTCCATGTCGAACCCGGCGTCACGGAGGGCGCGGATCTTGTCCTCCTCACGCGCCTTGGTCTCGACGAACTCCTCGATGTCGGGGTGGTCGACGTCGAGGACCACCATCTTGGCGGCGCGGCGGGTGGCGCCGCCGGACTTGATGGTGCCCGCGGAGGCGTCCGCTCCGCGCATGAAGGAGACCGGGCCGCTGGCGGTGCCGCCGCTGGAGAGAAGCTCCTTGGAGGAGCGGATCCTGGAGAGGTTGACGCCGGAACCGGAACCGCCCTTGAAGATCACCCCCTCTTCCTTGTACCAGTCGAGGATCGACTCCATCTGGTCGTCGACGGCCAGGATGAAGCAGGCGCTGACCTGCTGCGGCGACGCCGTGCCGACGTTGAACCAGACGGGGGAGTTGAAGCTGAAGACCTGGTTGACCAGAGCGTGCTTGAGCTCGTGGTCGAAGATCTCCACGTCCTCCTCGCCGGCGAAGTAGCCATGCTCGACCGCCGTACGGGTGTAGACGCCCACCACGCGGTCGATCAGCTGCTTGAGGCTCCACTCCCGCTGCGGGGTGCCGACCGCACCGCGGAAGTACTTGGTGGTCACGATGTTGGCGGCGTTGACCGACCACGACTGGGGGAACTCGACGTCGCGCTGCTCGAAGTTGACCGAGCCGTCGCGCCAGTTGGTCATGACGACGTCACGGCGCTCCCAGGACAGCTCGTCATAGGGGTGCACGCCTGGGGTGGTGAAGATGCGCTTCATCCTCAGGCCTTTGCGCGGCCGCTTGCTCCCACGTGCCACCGCGCCGACGGTCTCCGTCATGATTTCCCCCTCCTGGGGCTCCGCGAGCCCTCATATCGGACCACACCAACACGCCGCTCACCCCCGGCGCCCAGGGTCTTTCTCAGTCTTGCCCGCTGGAGCGCCCCGCCCGGAGCTGCTCGATCTCCGCCTCGAAGTCGGCCAGGGTCTCGAACCCCCGGTAGACGGAGGCGAACCGCAGGTACGCCACCTCGTCCAGTTCGCGGAGCGGCCCCAGGATCGCCAGCCCGACCTCGTGGGCCGCGATCTCGGCGCATCCGGTGGCCCGGATGCTCTCCTCGACCCGCTGGCCCAGCTGCGCCAGGGAGTCCTCGCCGACGGACCGCCCCTGGCAGGCCCGCCGGACCCCGGCGATCACCTTGTCCCTGAAGAACGGCTCCGTCACGCCACTGCGCTTGCTCACCATGAGCAGGACCGTCTCCTGTGTGGTGAACCTGCGCCCGCACTCCGGGCACGTGCGCCTGCGGCGGATGGCACCGCCGTCCTCGGTGGCCCTGCTATCGATGACTCGCGTGTCCGGATGACGACAGAACGGACAGTGCACGCGCGTCGCCTCCTTGAGCTGCGAGAGCGGCTCACCCACCTCACCTGCCCCATGGCGCGCATGTCGAGACGCTCGCGCACGCCCCTCGAATAGTCGAGATGCGGTAATGGAAACACAATCTGTGGTGAAGTGTTGTAGTGCAGCCACTAGATGTTGTGGTCTAACGGTAGAAGTGCGCGACCATGAACGCAAGTTGAAAGGCCCTCGCCACACGAAGTCGCTGATCAGCCGTCACGTCTCGGCGTGTCGCCCCTCGGGCGGCGCCCGCCCACCTCACGCACCCCTTCCCTCACATGCGTCCCAGACGATATGTCAGGCAGGACCCTCATCGAACCCTCCCGCGCGGCTCGCCCACGCCTTCCTCGAACCCCGCCGGCCAATCCCACGCGCCCCACGGAATGCGCCGCTTCTCAGCGGATGAGGCCCTCGGGGAGATAGAGCCGGGTTCCGGGCCGGACCTCGGAGCCGGCCAGCCCGTTGAGGTCCATGATGCGACGGACCGCCCGGCCGGCGTCGCCCTCCTGCGTCAACGCGTCCGCGATCTCCCACAGCGTGTCACCCGCGTGCACCGTGATCCGGGGCAGGCCCTCGTGACCCGTCCGCTCGCCCGCCAGGGCCGTGTCGATGCGCCCGCCGACCCAGAGCATCCCCAGGGTGAACAGTACGAGCATCGTCACCGCCACGATCCTCCCACGCCGGGTGAGCCGGAGTGGCCGCCTGGCGGTCCGGGGCCGGGCGGCACCCGGGCGGCGGACGCCCGCACGAACCGCTCCCGCCCCGGGCACCTGCCCCGGCGCCCCATGCCCAAGCCCCCGCCGAGGCCCCGGCCCGTGCCCACGCCTCGCGCCACGCCCGAGTCTCGGCTCACACCCGGCCTCCGGCTCCCGAGGCCGCCCGGCCGTCCGCTCGCGCCCGGGCCGCCCCGGCCCCCTTCCGTCTTCCGGACTCCGCCCCGCCCCGGCCCCCCTGCCTGATTCCGGCGCGGGGGCGGGCTCCGATCTCGGTGGCGGCACCAGGCGCAGCAGCGGCGCCCCCGGCGATCGCCGTGCGGTCCGGGATCTCGGCACGGCCATGGATCGTGGTGTCGTCGCGGTCGGTTTCACGGTGGCCCCCATCCCCTCGACCTGGCCGAACACATGTCGAAGAAAGATCGGTGAATCGAACACGATGTCGATCGAACTCCCGTACGATGTTGTACACCACGGCGTCGCCGATATCGAGGACATTCGAACAATTGTTTGAATATGATCTTCGGTCGTTGTATGGTCGCTGTGTGCGACACATCAGATACAGACCGGGAGGCGAGGAGTTCGTATGAGCCAGCACAACGAGAACGGTTCGGCCGCCAGCGACCTGGCGGTGCGAAGGCGTGACTCCCTTGGCCTCACCCCCAGGCAGCGGAAGATCCTTGAAGTGATCCGCGACTCCGTGCAGCAGCGCGGTTACCCGCCGTCCATGCGGGAGATCGGTGAGGCGGTGCAGCTCACCAGCACCTCCAGCGTGTCGCACCAGTTGACGGCTTTGCAGCGCAAGGGCTACCTGCGGCGTGACCCGCATCGCCCCCGTGCTCTGGAGGTGCGCCTTCCCGGCGAGCCCGTGCTGTGGGTGGATCCCGACTCCGGCGAGGACGAGACCCCGGTCAGCCGCCCGACCGCCGCCTACGTGCCACTCGTCGGCCGGATCGCCGCCGGTGGCCCGATCCTCGCCGAGGAGAGCATCGAGGATGTCTTCGCCCTGCCCAAGCAACTCGTCGGCGAGGGCACGCTCTTCCTCCTCCAGGTGACCGGAGACTCGATGATCGAGGCCGCCATCGCCAACGGCGACTGGGTGGTCGTACGCCAGCAGCCGGTGGCCGACAACGGTGACGTGGTCGCGGCGATGATCGACGGCGAGGCCACGGTCAAGACCTTCAAGCGCAGGGACGGCCACGTCTGGCTGGTCCCGCACAACCCCAACTACGACCCGATCCCGGGTGACGAGGCCACCGTGCTCGGCAAGGTCGTGGCGGTCCTCCGCAAGCTCTGAAGCACGCGCCTTC
>NZ_JBEXUE010000334.1:0-11262 GCF_040614275.1 Streptosporangium sp. NPDC006013 | reverse complement strand
AACGCATCACTGACCTCCGTGAGGGGTGGCGACGACCTTGCTCTCCAGGTACTCCTCGTGGCGGCGGGTCCGGTCACCGTCCATCACGTCGTCGTGCAGCAGGGAGAAGTCGTGCACCAGCTCGACCGCCGCCGCCGGTCGAAGCGCCAGGGCCGCGGCACCCCCGACGGCCTCGGCTGACAGCAGGGCCAGCGCGGGACGGAGCGCCTTGCCCCCACCGGTCGCGGACGGCCGGCCCTGCTCGTCCCACCAGCCGAAGTGATAACCGGCGATGCGCCTCATCGGGGCCGACAGCCTGTCGATCGCCGGACGCAGGGTCGCCTCGACCATGTTCCGGCTCCAGGTCAGCACCTCGTCCGCGGACCGCCCGTCCGTCCTCATCTCAGTGGTCGTCATCCTTGCTCTTCCTAACTCGGCCGTTCCAAGAAGCGATGCGGCCAGCACGGCCGAGGTGCCGGGCCCGGGCGGGCCCGCGGGAAACGCGTCCGTCAGGACCGGGGACTCCGGCCTTAGTGGCCGATCTCGACGTCTTCCAGGATGCCGAGCGCGTCGGGCACCAGGACGGCCGCGGAGTAGTAGGCGCTGACCAGGTAGGAGATGATCGCCTTCTCGCTGATGCCCATGAACCGGACCGACAGGCTGGGCTGGTACTCGTCGGGGATGCCGGTCTGGTGCAGGCCGATGACGCCCTGGTTGTCCTCGCCGACGCGCAGGGCCAGGATCGACGTGGTGCGGGTGCCGGTGATGGGGATCTTGCTGCAGGAGAAGATGGGGACGCCACGCCAGGCGGGCACCCCGCTACCGCCGACGTCGACGCCCTGCGGGTAGAGCCCGCGCGCGTTGCACTCGCGGCCGAAGGCGGCGATGGCATGCGGGTGTGCCAGGAAGAAGCTCGTGCTCCGGCGGCGGCTGAGCAGCTCGTCGAGGTCGTCGGGGGTGGGCGGCCCGCTGCGGGTGTGAATCCGCTGCTTGAGGTCGGCGTTGTGCAGCAGCCCGAACTCGCGGTTGTTGATCAGCTCGTGCTCCTGCCGCTCGCGCAGCACCTCGATCGTCAGCCGGAGCTGCTGCTCGACCTGGTCCATCGGGTCGTTGTAGAGGTCGGCCACCCGGCTGTGCACCCGCAGGACCGTCTGCGCGACGCTCAGCTGGTACTCGCGCGGGCTGAGCTCGTAGTCGACGAACGTGCCCGGCAGGTCGGCCTCTCCCGCATGCCCGGCGGCCACCTCGACGGCGGCCTCGCCGTACTTGTTCTGCGGCCCGCTGGTGGCGGTCTCCCGCCGCCGCAGATGGGCCTGGAGCTCCTCGGAACGCTCGGCCAGCTCCAGGAACGCGTGCCGGGGCAGGACCATCGCCGTGCCGCTGGTGACCGCCCTCGCGGTGAACGACCACTCGCCGTCCGTGCCGACCAGCGTCTCGTCGCCGAAGTGGTCACCCGCGGCCAGCACCGTCAGCACGATCTCGTCGCCGTACGGCCCGGTGCCGACCTTGTTGACCTTGCCGTGCGCGATGAGCACCACCTCGTCGGCCGGCTGCCCCGACTCCGCGAGCACGTCGCCGGCCCGGAACTCCCGCTGGACGAACCGGCCCGCCAGCGCGTCGAGGGTGTCGGAGTCGTCGAACCCGCGCAGCAGGGGCAGCTCGCACAGCTCGGCGGGGATGACCGCCACCTGCGATCCGGCATTGGTGAAGCTCACCCGCCCGTCGCCGATCGTGTAGGTCAGCCTCCGGTTGACGCGGTAGGTGCCGCCCGACACCTGCGTCCAGGGAAGCATCCGCAGCAGCCACCGCGAGGTGATCTCCTGCATCTGGGGAGTCGACTTGGTCGTCGTCGCCAGGTTACGCGCGGCGTCCGTACTCAGACTCAGCTGCGACCGGCCAGCCTCGAACTCCGTCACAACACACACCACCGATCCGTGCTCGTACCAACAGGGGAAGCGAAGACATGAATCAACCAGGAGGAAACGTCAGTCAACCGCGACAGAAACGGCAAAATACTGACCTCCCGATGCGCGGATCCGAATTCGACCCGCCATCATGGACGCCTCAATTTTGAGTTGCCCTTAAATATATTGTCAAGCATTGAATACGATCGAGCCAACAATAAACAAAGACTCCATCGTCAAATGCCCGAAAAATATTGAATGTCTTATTCTCGACGCCACCCAGGCCCGTACCGGAGTCCCGGCAGGCCGCGGATCCGCCTCGATTCCCCCTGTCTGCCAGGCCGGCTGATATTTCTCATCTCAGCCACGCACCCGTCATTCGCCAACAGAACCGGGAAAACGCCAGGAAGCACCCACGATTGGCAGGGCCCGCGGCATGGAGGTCACCTTCATCCCGCAGGCACCCTCGCAGCAGGGCGCCGACAGGCACTAAAGAATGGATTTTTCGCTAAATTCACGAGAAGCGAGGGAAGCCAGCGGATCAGGTCAGCCTGACTGTTTCGGTCCTCGGTCCAGCAGTTCGGCGAACAGTTTCTCCCAGAGCGGCATGACCGTTTCGGGGGTGTAGTCGTGCGCGGCGACGGCCGCGGCCGCTCCCATCCGCCGCCGCAGCTCCCTGTTTTCGATGAGCCGGACCATCGCCGCCGCCAACGCGTCGATGTCGCGGGGAGGGACGAGCAGCCCGTCGACCTCGGGGGTGAGCACGTCGGCCGGGCCGGTCGGGCAGTCGAAGGCCACCACGGGCAGCCCGTGGGTCATCGCCTCGATCATCACCATCGGCAACCCCTCGAACCGCGAGCTGAGGACGTAGAAGGAGGCCCTGGCCAGTTCCTCGTCGAGACGATCGGTCCGTCCCATCAGGGTGACGTTGTCCCCCAGCCGGTACTCCTTCAGGAGCGCACGCAACTGCCCCTTCTTCTTGCCGGTGCCGTAGATGCGCAGCCGCCAGTCCGGGTGACGGTCCACAACCTGCCGGAACGCGGGAATCAGCAGGTCGAAGCCCTTCTGCCCGACCAGCCGCCCGGCCGCGACCACGAGCCTGTCGTCTTTCCTGGAGGGTGTCCGGCGCACGGAGCCGACCGCGTTGGGGACGCGCTCGACGCGCGTGGCGGGCAGGAGCGCCTGGTACTCCCTCCTGTCGGTCTCGGTGAGCACGACCACCGCGTCCAGCCTGCCGTAATGGCGGCCGATCTCCGAGCGGACCGCCTCGGAGTGGGTGGCCAGGTTCATGTGCTCCTGCCCGACCTTGACGACGCTCGCGGGAGCACGGCGGGCCGAGATGAGGTTCAGGGCGGGGCGGGTGGTCACCAGGACGCCGTCGGTGAGCGCGGAGACGTAGTCGATGACGGCCCGCTCCACGCGTTCGGTGAAGTAGGAGGCCGCGAACTCACCGGCGGGCACGATCCTGCCTCGGATCCACCGCCACACCCGCCGCCCCATGGAATCGACGGGCCTGCCCTCACGCTGGTCCGACAGCGTCAGGAGACGGATGCGCGGGTCGATCTCGAACTGGGGTCTCTCCTGCCGCCGTACCACGCTGACGATCTCGACCTCATGGCCTGCCGCGGCCATCGCGTTCGCCTGGTTGATCACCGTGCGGATCGTCCCGCCCATGCCGTACGCGTGCAGCAGCAGGTAGCGGATCCTCGTGGTCTCCGGCGCCGTCATGTGGGCTCCGTGACAGGCGGCAGATATCCCCAGCTCTCGCACATCGGCCGGAGCGAGTCGGGTATCTCCTCTGGCCCCGGCAGGTCGCGCCCGGGCTGCACCCGTCCCGACCGGATCTTGTCCTTCCAGTCGCCGAGCCCCTTCTCCAGCACGGTCTGCTCGCCGTAGGCCAGCATCTCCGGCTCCCAGGGAACTCCCAGAAAGTCGCAGACGCGGCGCGCCTCGGCCTCGGGGTCGGCGGTCAGGTCCTCGTAACGCACGGTGCACCCGCTGAGTGCCCCCCGCGCCCGCTGCACCGCCTTCATGTAACGCAGGGCGTCGAGTGCCGCCTCCTCCGGCGTCCGCCTGCCCGCCCCCGCCTCGTACCACGACCTGGCGATGGACACCGGGTGGCGCAGCAGGAAGACGAATCTGGCGTCCGGCCAGCACGCGGCGACGCGCCGGTAGGCGAAGGCATTGGCCGGTGTCTTGTCCACGAAGAACGTCTTGCCGCTCCCGACCAGCTCGCGGTGGAGCACCCGATCCCACAGCAGGTGTTCCAGGTCGGCCCGGTTGTGGCCGAGCGCCTTCATCGCCCGCTCCGCCAGCGAGGTGCCGAACTCCACCCTCAGCCTCCGCACATGCGGCTCGTGCGGGGCGTGCAGCATGGAGTGGGCGTTGAGCATCGCCCGCAGGAGCGTGGAGCCGGACCTCACCGGCGAGAGGACGAAGACCGGCGCCACCAGCAGCCGGTCGACTTTCGGGTCGGCGGGCGGACCGAACGGCTCCTCCGCGGCCGGGGCCCCCGCATCCGCCGACGAACCGACTTTTCCTACTCGATTAAGCTGGAATCCGGTAAGCCTGACAAGGGCGTCGTTGGCCTTACGCTGCCACTTCATGCCCAGGCAGGCTACCCATCTTTCCTGGCATTTCACTGTGTGTTCAGTTTGGAACACCCCCCGTTCCCGCCGGGCCCCGGCGAGTACCGGGCCGCGGGCGGGTGGCAGCGCGCCGGGGTTTCACCGCGCTGGACCGACGGCGAATCGCCGTACAGTGTGAGCCATGGGGATGGTCAAGACCGTGGGACTGGTTCTGCACCCGCAGCGCGATTCGAAGGTGGCCATCGACACGATCGTGGAGTGGGCCCGCGCCCGCGGCGTCACGGTGCTCGGGCTGCCCGACGAGGTCGGGCGCATCGACTGCAGCGCGGTGTCCGTCGACGGCGCCACCCTGGTCGACCGCGCCGACCTGCTCGTCAGCCTCGGCGGCGACGGCACGATGCTGCGCACCATGCGGCTCATCTCGGGGCGGCGGACTCCGATCCTCGGCGTCAACCTCGGCAAGCTGGGGTTCCTCGCCGAGATCGACGTCGACGAGCTGCCCTTCGCGCTGTCGGCCATCGACGACAACGCCTACACGGTCGAACCCCGGATGGCGGTGCGGGCCACCCTGCCCGACGGCACCTCGGTGACCGCGTTCAACGACATCGCCCTGGTGCGGATACCGGGCCACGGGCTGTCCGCGATGTCGATCACCGTGGAGGGGCATCCCTTCGTGCGTTACGCGGCCGATGCGGTGATCGTCGCGACCCCCACCGGGTCGACCGCCTACAGCTTCTCCGCGGGTGGCCCCATCGTGTCGCCGACGGTCGAGGGCTTCCTCGTGGTCCCGGCCGCGGCGCACTCGTCGTTCAACCGGGCCCTCGTGCTGTCGGCGGACGAGCGGGTCGTGCTCGGCCTGTTGCCGGCGAGCGGCCGGCTGGCCCTGGAGGTGGACGGCGCGGTGGGCGCGCACCTGTCGCCGGGGGACGAGCTCACCGTCACCGCGATGCGCGCCGCCGCGTGGGTGGTCCGGCTCGGCACCACGAGCTTCTACGAGCGTGCCCGCCGCAAGCTCCGCGTCAACGGGAGCGCAGAGGTCGACTAGGCCCCCGCCCCCGCGATGACCGGTGACGACGCCGCGGCCAGAGAAGCATCCCGCCTCGCGGCGGCCGGCCACGTCGCCGGCCGCCGCGCAGGCGAGCCAGGCCCACGTCGTCAAGGAGATGCGATAGATCCGCTTGGGTGCCTCGCCGATCCCGGCTGAGCGCGGATAGGCCTCGACCGCGTCGTCGTACGCCTCGGAGCGATCCTGGCCGAGGGGGATCACGTCGGCGGTGCCCGCGCTCATCATTTCCAGCCTTCTGCTCTGCCGCGGTGAGCGCGTACACCTCGACCTCGGCCACCGAGGAAGGCGGTACAGGTCAGCACGGCCGCGATCATGAGCTTGCCGCAGTGAACCCGGCATTTGCCGCAGCGGTCGTTCGGCGAGGCAGGGGAAAGATCTGCCCCCGGCGTAGGGCTGCGGTCAGGCCGAGGAGCGATGGGCCGCTTCGGCTGCCGGGCGATACCGGGACAACGATCCTTATGATCCTTTAACATGCAGAAGTCTAAAGTACTAGGAAGCTAGATAAATGGAGAAGCCAGTGATCGAGTTCCATCTGGACGGCAGGTCGGGTGTTTCGCCGTACCTGCAGCTGGTCCAGCAAGTACGGCATGCGCTACGGCTGGGCCTGCTGCGCGAAGGCGACCAGCTGCCGACCGTCAAGGAGGCCGTGGCGCAACTGGCGATCAACGCCAACACCGTGCTCAAGGCCTACCGGGAACTCGAGCACGAGGGCCTGGTCGCCGCCCGGCCAGGGGTGGGGACGTTCGTGACGGCGACGCTCGCCGACACCTCGCTGGCCGCGCACGGCCCGCTGCGCCTGGAACTGCAGCGCTGGCTGGCCAAGGCCCGCCGGGCCGGCCTCGACGAGGAAAGCATCGAGGCCCTCTTTATGACCACCTTTCGGACCACCGCTCAGGAGGACATAGCGTGAACGCTGTCCTACAGGCCCAGGGACTGGGCAAGAAATACGGCAGGCGCTGGGCGCTGCGCGAGTGCACCATCGACATCCCGGCGGGCCACGTCATCGGGTTGGTGGGCCCCAACGGAGCCGGCAAGACCACGCTGCTGAAGCTGGCCAGCGGCCAGCTCGAACCGACGGCGGGCGGCATCACCGTGCTCGGCGGCCGGCCCGCCGGCGGCCCCGCGCAACTGGCCAAGGTCGGGTTCGTCGCCCAGGACACCCCCGTCTACGCGGGACTGACCGTCGCCGATCACCTGCGGTTAGGAGCACGGCTCAACCCCCGCTGGGACGCCACCGGGGCGCGGGAACGCGTTGCGCAACTCGGTCTCGTCCCCACCCAGCGGGCCGGCAGGCTGTCGGGCGGCCAGCGCGCTCAGCTCGCCCTCACCCTGGGTCTGGCCAAGCGGCCCGAGCTGCTGATCCTGGATGAGCCCGTGGCCTCGCTCGACCCGCTGGCCCGCCGCGAGTTCCTGCAGGGGCTGATGGAGGCCACCGTCGAGCATGAGTTCAGCGTGGTGCTCTCCTCCCACCTGGTCTCCGACCTGGAACGGGTCTGCGACTTCCTGATCGTGCTCGTCGACTCGCGCGTGCAGGTGGCCGGGGAGGTCGACAAGCTGCTGGCCACGCATCACCGGCTCACCGGCCCGCGCCGCGATCCCGATCGGCTGCCCGCCGACCAGCACGTGATCTCCGCGCGTCACACCGAGCGGCAGAGCACGTTCGTGGTCCGTACCGACGCCCCGATCCACGATCCCGCCTGGACGGTCAGCCGGCTCAGCCTAGAAGACCTCGTCCTGGCCTACATGGACAAGCGCACCACGGACCGGCGAGTCGCCCTGGAGGTGCAGCGATGATCTGGCTGACCTGGCGCCAGTTCCGCGGCTCGGCCGCGACGATGGCCGCCCTGCTCGTCATCCTCGCCACCGCCCTGGCCCTGACCGGCCCCGGCTTGGTCTCCGACTACTCCGCCGGGATCGCGGCCTGCACCCAGGACAACACCTGCGACCGCTTCTACGACCACTTCTTCGGCGGGCACGAGACCTCGTTCATGGCCCTGACTCTCGTCGTGCTGCTCCTGCCCGCCCTCGCCGGGCTCTTCTGGGGAGCACCGTTGATCACCCGCGAGCTGGAGGCGGGCACGCACCTGATGGTGTGGAACCAGAGCATCACCCGCAGCCGCTGGCTGGCGGTCAAGCTCGGGCTCATGGGCTTGACCGCCGTGGCCGTCGCCGGCCTGTGCGGCCTCATGGTGACCTGGTGGTCCGACCCTCTGGACAAATCAGCCGCTGAGAACTTGGCCCTGATGGCTCCCCTGGTGTTCGGCGCGCGCGGCATCGCCCCGATGGGGTACGCGGCCTTCACCTTCGTCCTTGGCGTGACCGTGGGCATGCTGGTGCGCCGCACGCTGCCCGCCATGGCCCTCACTCTGGCCGTCTTCGCCGCGTTCCAACTCGCCATGCCGCTGCTGGTCCGGCCCCACCTGATGCCCCCGATCACCTCGACCTTCGAGCTCGGCAAGACGAACGTGGACGGCATCGGTATAAACCGGGACCGAGGCGGATATGTGGAGATTCAACTGAGGTCGGCCGTTCCCGGCCACGCGGGCGCCTGGGTCCTGTCCGCCAGCCTGGTCGATCCGTCCGGACGTACGCTCGGCACCGGCGGCGAAGGCGCCGTCCCGGTCTCCACCACGTCGGGCCCCTGCGCACCGTCGGCGGGCGGCGGGGACGGCTGCATAGTCGAGATCAACCGGCTCGGCTACCGGCAGCAGGCGACCTACCAGCCCCTTGAGCGCTTCTGGCCCTTCCAGTGGACCGAGACCGGAATCTACGCCCTGCTCACCCTCGGCCTCACCTGGTTCTGCTTCTGGTGGATCCGCAGGCGCCTGTCATGACCGTCATCAGGACCGCGGCCGCCGGGCTCGCCCTCCTCCTCGCAGCGGCCTGCACGGCGCCGGCGCCGCCGCGCAGCGAGGCGAGCACGGCAGCCGGTACGGTCTGCGCAGCACCCCGGGGAGCTCCAGGGGCGGAGACGGCCACCACGATCGACGTCATCGAGCAGGCGTACTTCTGCATCCTCGGCAACTACTACAGCGGCGCCACGCTGGACGCCCGCTCGTTGCTGACCGCCGGATTCGTCGCCCTGACGCAGGAGCTCAACCGCAACGGGCGCGACCTGCCCGAGGCGGGCATGCCGGCGCTGACGGGTGACCGGAAAGCCGACTGGACCGCTTTCGAAGCCGTCTACCGCAAGATCACCGATCGGGTTCCCGACCTGCGCGACAAGCTGGCCGTCGGCACCCTTGAGGCCATCGTGGCCGCCCTCGGCGACAACCACGCCCGCTGGGCACACGACGTCAAACGGCCGCCGGACTACTACGACGGTGACGGCTACGGCCTGGGTTTCCAGGCGAACGTCAACGGTCCGCAGGTGGGCGGCAACCCCGGCGTCGCCCTCCCTCCGCTGTTCGTCACCACCGTGCAGGGCGGCGCGGCGCGGGCCGCCGGACTGCGCCCGGGCGACGTCATCGAATCGATCAACGGATCGGCGCCCTTCGTCGACGGCAAGGCCACCCCCGCGATCGCCGTCCTCTACCCCGAGTACCCCGACGCGCGCCCGGTGCGGCTGCGGCTGCTACGACAGAGCACCGGCCGCCACTGGAGCATGACGCTCAAGCCCGGCCTCTATCAGCGAGATCTGGCCGCCCTGCAAGTGGTGCAGTCGAAGCTGCTGGACGACGGCATCGCCTATGTACGGTTGCGCGGGTTCGCTCCCGACTCCGCGAACAGGGTCTTCAAGGCGATCTCCAGGCTGCGCACCGGCCGGACGCTCACCGGCGTCGTACTGGACCTGCGCGGCAACGGCGGCGGCAGCCCCACGGAGGCGACCCGGCTGGTGAGCGCGTTCACCCATGGAAAGGCCACCGCCTACCTGTGCACCGTGGACGCCAAGTGCGAGACCTTGTGGACCGACAACACCGTCGAGCTGCTCGATCTGCCGCTGATGGTGCTCACCGACCGCAGTTGCGCCTCGGCGTGCGAGCACTTCAGCTCCGCGGTCAAGGACCTGCGCCTCGGCCGGCTGGTCGGCACCAGAACCGCCGGCGTCATCTCCGGCCCGGCGCAGCCGTACCTGCTCGGCAACAACACCAGCCTGAGCTTCCCCGCCAGGCACCACCTCGGGCCCAACCGCGAGGTGATCGACCGGATCGGCGTGCCGCCCGACCACCACGTGCCCCTGACCCCGAAGGACGCGGCCGCCGGACGCGACCCCGCGCTGGCCAAGGCCCTGACCTTGCTGAACAAGTGAAGGGACCTCTCGATGAGACAGATCCTGGCAGTCGCCGCGGGACTGGTCGTCCTGGCCACGTCCGCCTGCTCCGCGCCCACGCCGCCCCGGTCCGCTGCCCCGTCGGCCACGCCGACCGGCCCCGCCACCCTGCCCGCCCCCACAGGCGCCCATCTGGTCGGCACCACCGCCCTGTATCTGAAGGACGCCTCCCGCCCCGATCCCTGGAACCTCGACGTCGACGCCAGGGAGCTCAAGGTCACCCTGTGGTATCCGACCGAGCAGCGAGACGGGCAGCGGGCGCCGTACATGACGCCGAAGGAGTCGGAGCTCACCCTGAGGCGCTTGGGGATCGGGGGCGTGCCGAACGACACGCTCAGCAAGACGCGAACCAACGCCATCAAAGACGCCGAACCCGCGGGCCGGAACCTGCCGCTGGTGGTGATCTCCCCCGGCTTCACCAATCCGATGATCACTCTCACGTCCCTGGCCGAGGACCTGGCCAGCCGAGGGTACATCGTGGCCGGCATCGACCACACCTACGAGAACTACGCCACCACCTTCCCCGGCGGGCGGGTCGCCGAATGCCTCGCCTGCGACAGCGACACGGACCCGGGCTTCGGCACCGGGGTGGTCCAGGGCCGGGCGGCCGACGTCTCCTTCGTCCTCGACCAGCTCCCATCGAAGTGGGACGGCGCCGGCCTGATCGACCGCTCCAAAATCGCGATGGCAGGCCAGTCGATGGGCGGGGCCGGCGCCATGGCGGCCATGCTGAAGGACTCCCGGGTGCGGGCCGGGATCGACATGGACGGCACCACCTACGCCCGCATCCCCAAGAGCGGGTTCTCCCGGCCGTTCATGTTCCTGGGTTCGCCGCAGCACGTCCCCGGCGGTCGCGACACTTCGTGGGAGCGCGACTGGAAGCTGCTGACCGGGTGGAAGCGCTGGCTCGTGCTGACGGGCTCGGAACACCAGTCCTTCACCGACGCCCCGCTGATGGCCGGCGCCCTCGGCATCACGCCCACCGCCGGCGTCCTGCCCGCGGCGCGCGCCGCCGAGCTCACCCGCACGTACGTGGCGGCCTTCCTCGACCAGCACCTGAGGTCGCGGCGGCAGCCCCTCCTGGACAAGCCGTCATCGCGCTACCCGGAGATCAGGTTCTGCCCCGCGACATGCGGACAATCCTGAGGCCCTGTGCACCCTGAAGCCGTCGGGGGATGCCGACTCCTCGGACAGGAGGCTCTGAAGCCCACCGGCCGACACCCCGGAGCGGTTCCGCGCCCACGGGCCAGGCCGTCTTCTGTGGCGAGGATCCCGGTCGGCCCGGCTCGGTGTCCGCGAGAACGGCGTGCCGGACTTCAAGGGCCCCGACACAAGCGGCTACACGACCAGCGGGAACCGCGCTAAGCGCCTATCCAGAAGTTCTGCGCGTAACCGGGCGTGAGATCGCCGGGGCGTGAGGGCGTTGACACGGGCCTCGCCGGGGGTTGGATCGAG
>NZ_JBEXUE010000333.1:0-11263 GCF_040614275.1 Streptosporangium sp. NPDC006013 | reverse complement strand
CGGATGACCACCGGGGCGTCTCGCGGGCGGCGGGCCGCCGCGGATCCGGCTAGGAGAGCCGTACGGTCTTGATGATCACCGGGATCTTGGGAGCGTTGGAGCCGCCGTCGCCGGTGATGTCGTCGGGGTTGGTGATCCAGCCGCCCTTGTAGATCTTTTCGAGGATCTCCATGCCCTGGGAGACGACGCCGAAGGGGGTGTAGGCCTTCTCCACCTGGTCGGTCTCGTCGGCCAGCGAGATCCAGAACTGGCTGCCGTTCTGGTTGACGGCGTCGACCGCCTGGGCCACCGCGACCGTGCCCTTGGTGTACGGGATCCCGCCGAGGTTCTCGCTGTCGTAGACGTAGCCCGAGCTGCCCTGACCGTCGGTGGGGTTCTTGCCGTCGGCCTTGGCCTGCGGGTCACCGCACTGCAGCAGGCCCACCCCGGAGTTCTCCGGGGTGGCCAGGCGGTGGCACTTGGTGTTGTCGAAGAAGTGCTTCCTGGCCAGGAAGGCGAAGGAGTTGACCGTGCAGGGAGTCTGCGCGGTCGCCAGGTCGATCACGATGTCACCGTGGTTGGTGGTGATCGTCATGGTCTTCAACTTCAGGTTGGGCTTGGTCGGCGGCATGCCCACCTTCTTCATCGGGCTGCCGCTGGTGTCCTTGCGGTAGGAACAGGTCACGGGGGCCGGGGGGGCCGTGATGCTCGGTTCGGGCGTCGCGACGGCGTCCTCGGACGGTGTGCTGCTCGCATCGGGCGTCGCGGCGGCCTGGACCTCCTTGCCGTCACCACCGAGGAGCCTCACCCCGGCGAACAGGCCTCCCGCGACGACGACCACCGCGATGACCGCTCCGATGACGGCGTTCCGCTTCGACGTGCTCTTCTGCTCAGCACGTTTCGCCTGCCGCTCCTTGTGCTCCCGAGCCAACTGGCTCTGGCGGTCCTCGGCGCTCACCGCTATGTCCTCCAGGATTACTGTTACATGACTACGGACTGGCGGAAAGCGTACCGGCCCTAAGGTGTGCTGCACGTAAGTGGCGGAATTCGCCGGATGGGGACAGAGGGGAAAGACCGGGATCTCTTCACACTCTCCATAACCCGGTCATGGTGTGATCCGTACTTGCTGATGACGAGCCACGCACCACCGGAGCGCTCCATGTTCGACGAGATCCTCGGCCTGCCCCTCCACCCCCTGGTCGTCCACGCCGCCGTGGTCCTGACCCCGCTCCTGGCGGTGCTCGCCGCCGTGTACGCGCTGCTGCCCCGTACCCGGCCCGTGCTCACCTGGGCGGTGGTCGGGCTCGCCCCGATAGTGCCGGTGAGCGTCTTCGTGGCACGGGAGAGCGGGGAGTCGCTGGAGGAGGGCCGTTTCGCCTCCGCGGGCGGGCAGGTCGGTGAACGCATAGCCGAGCACGCGAGCTTCAGCATCCCCCTGCTGCTCGTCACCCTCGCCCTCGGGGTGATGTCGCTGGCTCTCGTCCACGTCTCGCGCGATGACCGGTTCGGCCGTCGGGCGGGGCTGGCCGTCTCGGCGCTGACCGTGGTCCTGGCCGCCGTCGCGCTCTACTACGTGGTGCGGGCCGGGCACAGCGGGGCCGTCACCGTCTGGGCGAACTGAGGCGTAGCCGGGCAGCGGTACTGTCTCAGGAGTGGACAGCCTGTTCGATTCGGCGGCGGAGGAGGCCCATCGCGGCCAGGAGCCCCTGGCGGTGCGGATGCGCCCCAGGAGCCTGGACGAGGTGATCGGCCAGCGGCACCTGCTGGGCTCCGGTACGCCGCTGCGCCGCCTCGTCGAGGCCGAGGCGCCGATGTCGCTCTTCCTCTGGGGCCCGCCGGGCACCGGCAAGACCACCCTCGCCTACGTGGTGGCGGGCGTCACCAAACGCCGCTTCGTGGAGGTCTCCGCGGTGTCGGCGGGTGTCAAGGAGGTCCGCGCGGCCATCGAGCAGGCCCGGCGAGAGCTGGGCATGTCCGGTCGCCAGACCGTCCTGTTCGTCGACGAGGTGCACCGTTTCAACAAGGCGCAGCAGGACGCCCTGCTGCCCGCCGTGGAGAACCGCTGGGTCACCTTCATCGGCGCCACCACGGAGAACCCCTTCTTCTCCGTCATCTCGCCCCTGCTGTCGCGCTCGCTGCTGCTGACCCTGGAGTCGCTGTCGGAAGACGACATCCGGGTGGTGCTGGAGCGCGCCGTCGCCGACCCACGTGGCCTGGAGGGAAGGGTGCGCCTGGCGCCCGAGGCCGCCGAGCATCTGGTGCGGCTGGCCGGCGGCGACGCCCGCAGGTCGCTCACCTACCTGGAGGCCGCCGCGCTGATCTCCGCCGACGGCGAGGTCACCGTCGAGGTGGTGGAGCGGGCGGTGGACAAGGCGGCCGTGCGCTACGACCGTCAAGGCGACCAGCACTACGACGTGATCAGCGGTTTCATCAAGAGCATGCGGGGCTCCGACGCCGACGCCGCGCTGCACTACCTCGCCCGGATGGTCGAGGCGGGCGAGGACCCCCGGTTCATCGCCCGCAGGATCGTCATCTTCGCCTCCGAGGACGTCGGCATGGCCGATCCCACCTGCCTGCAGGTCGCGGTGGCCGCGGCCCAGGCGGTGGAGTTCATCGGCCTGCCGGAGGGGCGGCTCAACCTGGCCCAGGCGGTCATCCACTGCGCGCTGGCCCCCAAGTCCAACGCGGTGATCAATGCCATCGGCGCGGCCTCCGAGGACGTGCGGCGCGGCAACATCGGCCATGTCCCCGACCATCTGCGTGACGCCCACTACCCGGGGGCCAAGAAGCTCGGCCACGGCAAGGGCTACAAGTACCCCCACGACTTCGAGCACGGCCTGGTCCGTCAGGAGTACGCGCCCGAGGAGCTCAGGGACCGGCGCTACTACCGGCCCACCCGGCACGGCGCCGAGGCGGGCTTCGCCGACCGCTGGTCCAGGATCCGCACCTTCCTGCGCGGAGAGTGACCCGCCGTACCGCTCGCCCGGCACGCCGCCACGTACGATCTCGCGGCGGGAACTCCGGCGAGGGCGGCCTTGTACGTCACACGTCCGCAGCTGATGGAAACCCCAGGAGTGCAGGTCGGCACGCTGAGCCTTACAAACCGTGACCCGGTCCCGAATGCCCTGAAGATCTTCCAGGGCGATCCCGGCACGGGTGTCCTTGGCCTTGCCGACCAGCTTCTTGGCGATGACATGGTTGACGTCGCGGGCGAACCGCGACTCCTTACGGCGCCTCTTCAGCAGCCGCTTGGCGGATTTCGTCCCCTTGGCCTGGAGGCGGGCTCGCAGGCGGGCGTTGCGCCGCCGCACCGCCCGCACCCCCTTGCCGCTGTAGGGCTCACCCGTGGAGTCGGTGGCGAGGTTGACGATGCCCAGATCCACCCCTAGCCACTCCCTCGGCTCCTCCCTCGAGGGGGGAGCGGGCACCTCGACGACCACGGCGAGGAAGAACACGCCGTCGCGATAGACGAGATCCGCCTGACCCCGCAGGGTCGCTCCTGCACTGGTGCGCGCCGAGGGATCGGGGCTGAGGGACGGTGACCAGTGGGAGATCACCTTCACCCCGCGCCGCTCCCTGGGTATCGGCGCCCTCCCGGAAGCGCGCTCGATGACTCTCCGGGGCAAGGAGCGATCCCCAGGGGCTGTGCGAGACCTCAGACGGAGGGCGGGCCAGGTGCGGGCGCGGCGGCACCGTGAACCCCGTGCGGTCCGAAGAGAGCCCGGGTCCTTCGGCGGCGGGCCTTCCCCGAGAGGCCCGACCGGCCCCGAAGGCGTGGTCCGGTCGCGCGCGGTAAGTGAGGATGAGTGATATCGGGCACGATAGGGTTTTGCCAATCCACCCGACCATGGCCGGGGTCACCTATGAGGGGACGGGTCCGCACATGCTTACCGCAGGAGAGGTCGCGGGGCTGATCGTCGCGATGGCCTGGGCGATCCTGGTCTGTTTCATGGCCGTCGTCATGGTCAGGCTGGCCCGCCTGCTCACCGAGACCACCAAGATGGTCTCCCAGCTGGGCGACCGCGTCGTGCCGCTGCTGGAGGACGTGTCGGCCGCCGTCGGCGAGACCAACCGTCAGCTGGTCGCCATCGAGGCGATCACCAGGGACGTCAAGCAGGTCAGCGGGCACGTGGCCAAGGTCAGCGACGTCACCCAGAGCCTGGTCACCGGGCCGCTGATCAAGGTCGCGGCCCTCACCCACGGCGTCCGCCGGGCCGTGGGTGCCCGCAGGCGCGCCAGGCCCGCCGCGCAGGCGCTGGAAAGGCGGCGGAGATGATCCGCAGGCTGTTCTACATGGGCCTGGGCGCGTTCGGCGCGCTGTGGGTCATGCGTAAGCTTCAGGCACTGCACCCGAACCACCTGGCCCGCCGGGCCGTTCGGAACGCGGGCGGGGTCCTGGAGCAGGCGCGGGATCTCGCGGAGGACGCCCTGCGAGGTGCGGCCGAGCGGGAAACCGAGTTGCGATCCAGGTTCGGGCT
This sequence comes from Streptosporangium sp. NPDC006013, assembly GCF_040614275.1. Lineage (NCBI taxonomy): Bacteria > Bacillati > Actinomycetota > Actinomycetes > Streptosporangiales > Streptosporangiaceae > Streptosporangium > Streptosporangium sp. NPDC006013. Next base: position 6,806 of record NZ_JBEXUE010000333.1, on the reverse strand, counting down.
CGACACTGTGGAAAACCCCTATCACTCCAACGTAAAGGATGGCCGCTGACATGGAGTCGGCAGAGATCGCCCGCCGCTTCCTGCGCTTCTTCGAGGAGCGTGGGCACACCGTTGTGCCCTCGGCCAGCCTCATCGCCGAGGACCCGACGCTGCTTCTGGTCAACGCGGGCATGGTGCCCTTCAAGCCCTACTTCCTGGGCCAGCAGAAGCCGCCCTACAAGCGGGCCACCAGCGCGCAGAAGGTCGTCAGGACCCTCGACATCGACGAGGTCGGCAAGACGACCAGGCACGCCAGCTTCTTCCAGATGCTCGGAAACTTCTCCTTCGGCGACTACTTCAAGGAGCAGGCGATCCCGTTCGCCTGGGAGCTGCTGACCAAGCCCGAGTCCGAGGGTGGGTTCGGCTTCCCCGAGGACCGCCTCTGGGTCACCGTCTACCTCGACGACGACGAGGCCGCCGACATCTGGCACAGGAAGGCCGGAGTGCCGCTGGAGCGCATCCAGCGCCGTGACCTGGCGGACAACTACTGGCACATGGGCGTGCCGGGGCCTGGCGGGCCGTGCAGCGAGATCTACTACGACCGCGGTGCCGAGTACGGGCGCGAGGGCGGCCCGATCGTCGACGAGAACCGCTACCTCGAGGTGTGGAACAACGTCTTCATGCAGTTCCAGCTCGGTGCGGTCCGCAGCAAGGTGGACTTCGACATCGTCGGCGAGCTGCCGGCCAAGAGCGTCGACACGGGCATGGGCCTGGAGCGGATGGCGGCGATCCTGCAGGGCGTCGACAACATCTACGAGATCGACACCACGTACAAGATCCTTGACCGGGCCGCGGAGCTCACCAAGACGCGCTACGGCCGCGACGAGCGCGCCGACGTCTCGCTGCGGGTCGTCGCCGACCACGTCAGGACCGGCGTGATGCTCGTGGCCGACGGGGTGCTGCCCTCCAACGAGGGCCGGGGATACGTGCTCCGCCGCATCCTGCGCCGTGCCATCCGTAACCTGCGCCTGCTCGGCGCGGGCGAGGAGCGCTACATGCACGAGCTCACCGCGGTGACCGTCGATGTCATGGCCCAGCAGTACGCGGAGCTCAAGGCCGACGCCCCGCAGATCCACGGCGTCATCGACGCGGAGGAGGGGTCCTTCCTCGGCACCCTCCGCACCGGCACCGCGATCTTCGATGTGGCGGCCGAGGAGACCAAGCGCAAGGGGCGGGGCACGCTCGCGGCCGACCAGGCCTTCCAGCTCCACGACACCTACGGGTTCCCGATCGACCTGACCCTGGAGATGGCCTCCGAGCAGGGGCTGCAGGTCGACGAGGAGGGCTTCCGCCGGCTGATGAAGGAGCAGCGCGACCGGGCCAAGGCCGACGCCGCCTCCAAGAAGACCGGCAACGCCGACATCTCGGTCTTCGGCCAGATCCTGGAGAAGGCCGGCAAGGTCGAGTTCCTCGGCTACGACCACGTGACGGCCGAGGCCGAGGTCGCCGGCCTCCTCGTCGACGGCGCCTCCGTCGCCGCGGCGGGCGCGGGTACGGCGGTCGAGGTCGTGCTGAGCCGCACCCCGTTCTACGCCGAGGGCGGTGGCCAGCTCTCCGACCAGGGCCTCATCCGCACCGGCGGGGCCGAGGTGGAGATCGTGGACGTGCAGTCCCCGGTCGCCGGCCTCGTCGTGCACCGGGGCAAGGTCCGTACCGGGGAGATCCGGGTGGGCGAGACGGCCCAGGCCGAGATCGACGTCGAGCGGCGCCGGGCCATCTCCCGCAGCCACACCGCCACCCACCTGGTGCACCGGGGCTTCCGCAACGCGCTGGGTGAGACCGCGGCGCAGGCCGGTTCCGAGAACTCGCCGGGCCGCTTCCGCTTCGACTTCACCGCTGCGGGCGCCGTGCCGCCCAGCGTGTTGCGCGACGTCGAGGATGAGGTCAACGCGGTCCTGATCAACGACCTGCGGGTCAACGCCTTCCACACCTCCCAGGCCGAGGCCCGCGCGATGGGCGCGCTGGCCCTGTTCGGTGAGAAGTACGGCGACACCGTCCGCATCGTCGAGGTCGGTGAGTACTCCCGTGAGCTCTGCGGTGGCACCCACGTCGCCAGCTCCGGGCAGCTGGGCCTGGTCAAGGTGCTGGGTGAGGCCTCGATCGGTGCGGGGGTGCGCCGGGTGGAGGCCCTGGTCGGCCTCGACGCGTTCCGCTTCCTGGCCAGGGAGAGCGTGCTCGTCGCCCAGTTGTCGGAGCAGCTCAAGGCGCGCAGGGAAGAGCTCCCCGAACGCGTCGAGGGCATCGTCACCCGGTTGCGCTCCGCGGAGAAGGAACTGGCCACGTTGCGCTCGGCCCAGGCGCTCGCCGGTGCGGGGGAGATGGCGGGAAACGCCCGTGATCTGCATGGAGTCTCCGTTGTGACGCACCGTGCGCCTGATGGAACATCTCCTGATGATCTGCGTAAACTCGCACTCGACGTGCGCGGCCGGTTCCCGAGCGACCGCGCTGCGGTCGTCGTCGTCGCCGGTGTCCCCAATGACCGGCCGGTCGTCGTGGCCGCGGTCAACGAGGTGGGACGCGATCGCGGCCTGAAGGCCGGCCGTCTGGTCGGCGTCGCCGCGAAGGCACTCGGAGGTGGCGGTGGCGGTAAGGATGACGTCGCTCAGGGAGGCGGTGTGCGTTCCGAGGCGATCGACGAGGCGCTCGCGGCCGTCGAGCAGGCGATCACACAGACGCTCACCTGATGGGGAACGACACTCTCGAGCCGTGGCCGGTGCGAGGGTGGAGACAGAGATGATGAGAGACGGCATTCGGCTGGGCGTCGATGCCGGCTCGGTCCGTATCGGCGTGGCCAGAAGCGATCCCTCGGGGTTGCTGGCCACGCCGGTGGAGACCGTCCGGCGTGGCAAGGGCGACCTCGACCGGCTCGCGGAGATCGCGGCCGAGTACGAGGTCGTCGAGGTGGTGGTCGGCCTGCCGACCTCGCTCTCCGGGCGCGAGGGGCAGGCGGCGGCCGTCGCCCGTGACTTCGCGAACCGGATCGCACTCCGGCTGGCGCCCGTCCCGGTGCGGATGTTCGACGAGCGGTTGACCACCGTCACCGCCCAGCAGGGACTGCGGGCCAGCGGGGTGAAGGCGAAGAAGCAGCGCGGTGTGGTGGACCAGGCTGCCGCCGTCGTGCTGCTCCAGGCGGCGCTGGACGCCGAACGCGCCACCGGCAGGCCGCCCGGCAGCCCTGTCGCGCCACCGGGCGGCGGGACCGTTCGGTGAGCCGTCCGCGGCCGATATGGCTGTTGGTGGCCGGGGCGACGGTGCTCGCCACCGCCGCCGGGACGGCGGCCGGGCTCGTCGTGGTCCGCCCCTATCTCATGCCCGCCGACTTCGAGGGGCCGGGGTCCGGCACGGTCGTCGTCGAGATCTCCGAGGGGGCGAGTGCCGGTGCGATCGGGCTGGTGCTGGCCGACGCCGGAGTGGTGGCAAGTGCCAGGGCGTTCGTCAGGGCGGCGGAGGAGCAGGCCAGGACGGGCAGCCTGCACCCCGGCCACTTCAGGCTCCGCAGGGGCATGGACGCCCGCTCGGCACTCGGCATGCTGGTGACGCCCGAGTCGCGGATGGTGCGCAGGGTCACCGTCCCCGAGGGGCTCCGCCTGCCCGAACTGCTCGACCGGCTCGCCGAGGGCACCGGCATGCGCCGGGCCGACCTGGCCAGAGCCGCGGACGACGTGCGGGCGCTGGGCCTGCCACGGTACGCCAGGAACGCCGAGGGCTTCCTGTTCCCCGCCACCTACGAGATCGAGCCCGGTACGACCGCTCAGGACGTGCTGGTCGCGATGGTGGAACGTTACAAACAGGTCGCCGGGCAACTCGACCTCAAGGAGCGGGCCGCCAGGAAGCGGTTGACCCCCCTGGAGGCTGTCACGATGGCGAGCATCGTCCAGGCGGAGGGTGGGCGGGACCCGGACTATCCGAAGATCGCTAGAGTGATCTACAACCGGATCAGGGCAGGAACGCCACTTCAACTGGACACCACGGTGCTGTACGCGCAGAGGCGCAGGACCCTGGAGGTGTCCGAGAAGGACACCGAGGTGAGGTCTCCGTACAACACCTATCGCAGACCTGGCCTGCCCCCCGGACCCATCGCGAACCCCGGGGAGAAGGCGTTGATCGCGGCACTTCGGCCAGATCAAGGTGATTGGTTCTGGTTCGTAACCACAGATCCGGAGCATAGAATCACGAAATTCACTGACAAAGAGAGTGAGTTTGTGAGATACCGGGAAGAGCTGAACAGATACCTCGGGAAGCGTTGATGCCCGGCGGAACACCCCCCGTTCCGCCGCATGCGGCGCCCCGTACCCGCGGACCAGACGACCACTTCCGGAACACCGGAAGGTCTGGCCGGGTGCTTTCCTTCGGTTTGGCACACCCGCTTGACGCCAGGCCGTCCCTAGCGGGAGATTGGCCAGCGTCTCTATGAACGATCTCGATATGGACTTTCTGGTCGGCTCCGACGACGAAGGTCGGCCGGGCCGAAGATCTCGCGCGTCCTCAGGACGCGACTCCGGTGGCCGACGCGGCCGGCGCAGGAAGCGCCGCCGCAACCGGGGCGGCTTCCTCGCCCCCATGCTCGCGGTCATCGTGCTGTTCGGCGGCATCGGTGCCGCCGGCTTCTACGGCTACACCTGGGTCCGCGACGTGATGACCCCGGACGACTACACCGGACCCGGGTCCGGCGAGGTCGTCGTGGAGATCAAGGACGGCCAGAACGCCTCCGACGTCGCCCAGACCCTGGAGGAGCAGGGCGTGGTGAAGAGCGTCAAAGCCTTCGTCAACGCCGTCGCCCAGGCGGGCAAGAGCTCCTCCCTGCAGCCTGGCGAATACAGCATGCGCAAGCAGATGGCGGCCGCGGAGGCCGTCAAGCTTCTCGATCCGGAAAAGCGGCTGCTGGAGAGGGTCACCCTCAAGGAGGGGCTGCGCCTGAGCGACACCCTCAAGCAACTCGCCGAGAAGACCGGCAAGCCGCTCAGGGAGTTCCAGCAGGCGGCCAAGAACAGCCGGAAGCTCGGCCTGCCGTCCTACGCCAGGGGCAGGCTGGAGGGCTACGCCTTCCCGGCCACCTACGAGATCAGGCCCAAGATGACGCCCTCCGACATCCTGGTCGCGCTGGTCGACCGCTTCACCCAGACGGCGGAGAAGGACGACCTGCAGGCTAAGGCCAAGGAACTCGGGCACACTCCGCACGAGATCATGACGATCGCCAGCATCGTCCAGGCCGAGTCCGGTACCAAAGAGGACATGGGCAAGGTGGCCCGGGTCATCTACAACCGGCTCGACGGCAATCCCCGCCGCAAGCTGGAGATGGACAGCACGGTGATGTACGGGCTGGACAAGTACGGCATCGAGTCCTCCCACAAGGATCTTGAGAGTTCCTCGCCCTACAACACCTACAGGTTCGAGGGCCTGCCTCCCGGACCGATCGCCAACCCGGGAGACGACGCCATCCAGGCGGCGCTCAACCCCACCAAGGGGGACTGGGTCTGGTTCGTGACCACCTGCCCGGCGCGGCAGATCACCAAGTTCGCCTCGACGGAGACGGACTTCCTCGCGCTCAAGGCCGAGTACGAGAGAAACAAGGGGAACGGATGCTGAGAGCGGCGGTCCTGGGGTCACCGATCGCCCACTCGCTCTCCCCGTACCTGCACCGCGCCGCCTACGAGGGCATGGGCCTGCACGACTGGCGGTACGAGGCGATCGAGTGCGACGAGGCCGGGCTCCCCGGCCTCCTCGACGGGCTGGACGCCGACTGGGCGGGGCTCTCGCTTACCATGCCGCTCAAGCGGGCCGTGCTGCCGCTGCTCGACACCGTCTCGGAGCTCGCACTCCAGGTGGGTGGGGCCAACACGGTGATCCTGCGCGACGGCGCCCGGCACGGGGACAACACCGACGTGTACGGCATCGTCCGGGCGCTCGCGGAGGCGGGCGTGGCCCCGCCCGCCTCCGCGACCGTCCTCGGCGGGGGCGCGACGGCCTCCTCCGCGCTGGCCGCCCTGCGCGAGCTGGGTCTGGGCGAGGCGACCCTCGTGGTCCGTGACCCGTCCAGGGCGGCGGAGACCTTCGAGACGGCCGAGCGGCTGGACATGAGCCTGACGGTGCAGACCTTCGACAAGCTCGACACCGCGCTGGGGGTCGATCTGGTCGTCTCGACCCTGCCCTCCGGCGCGGCCGACGGCTTCACCGAGTCGCTGGCGGACGTGCCGGCGTTCTTCGACGTGGCCTACGCACCCTGGCCCACCCGGCCGGCGGCGGCGGTGGCCGAGCGGGGCGGGACTGTCGTCGGAGGTTTCCCGATGCTCCTGCACCAGGCGGTCCGGCAGGTCGAGATGATGACCGGCCGCGCGGACGTGCCGGTGGAGGCGATGCGCGAGGCGGGGAAGAGCGAGATCGTCAGGCGTGCCGCCTCGACGGAATGATTCTGAGTGAGCATGTCGTTGTGGTAGAGTGACTAATCGATCGGTCCGGCGTTCCTGCTGGACGCGCAAGCGGAGGTCATCCTCCCACCTCGTCGGCCGCAAGGCTGACAGGTCAGGATCACACCGGGTAGGTTTCCGGCGAGCTTAACGGCATAAAGCCTTCGAGTTCATGTGGCCCCGCATGCGTGACGTGCGGGGCATCTTGCGTTCGACGCGCCTTTATCGGGTGCGCGTTCTGCGACTTCCCGGCACGATCGAGCATGTTCCCCGCCGGCGGCCACTGCACCAGATCGAACCCCGGTTCGGCCGCCCGCTCCGCCAGCACTCCCTGGGCGTGCAGCGTCCACTCACCACCCGCCC
>NZ_JBEXUE010000332.1:0-11314 GCF_040614275.1 Streptosporangium sp. NPDC006013 | reverse complement strand
GCTTCCGGCCACCGGCCTTCCCGGGGATCAGGCGGAGTAGAGGCGGGCGACCACGTCCTCCATGGAGGCCTCCCCGGGGGCGGTGGCGCGCAGGTGGCGGCTAGCGGGACGGCGGCGGGCGGGGCGCACGGGTGCCGCCCCACCCGGGTTCCGCCACGGTCGCGATCTCAGTCGCGGTCGCTCTGGACCGACGGCCCGGTGGCGGCGAGCAGGGCGCACGGGTGCCGCCCCGCGTCGGTTCCGCCCGCCCGGGGCCCCGGTGGCGGCGAGCGCGTCCGCTCCCGCCGCCGGAGTTTCGACGACAGTCATGGAGGATGTGATGTTGATGCTGTTCCGAGGCGTCGCGCTGGTCGCGGCGACGATCACCGTGGGGCTCATGGCGGGCCTCTTCTACGCCTACACCTGCTCCGTCATGCCCGGCCTGGGCCAGACGGACGACCGGACCTTCGTCGGCGCGATGCGGCGGATCAACGTGGCGATCCTCAACGGCTGGTTCGCCGTCTGCTTCGGCGGCGCGCTGGTGCTGACCGTCCTGGCCGCGGTGCTCCACCTCCACCGGGAGGGACGTCCCGTGCTGCCCTGGATCGTGGCCGCGCTCGTCCTGTACGTGGTGGTGCTCGTCATCACCATGCGGGTCAACGTGCCGCTCAACAACGCGCTCGACGCGGCGGGGGAGCCCGACCGCGTCGCCGACCTCGCGGCGGTGCGCGAGCGGTTCGAGGCGATGTGGGTTCGCTGGAACCTCGCCCGCACCGTGGCGTGCGTCGCCGCCTTCGGCTGCCTTGCCTGGGCCCTCGTGCTGTACGGGCGCATCGGGCCATCGGGCGGCTCGTGACCCGGGCGGGCTGTCCGCCCGCCCGCGCCCCACCACCGGGAGCCCTCGCCGGAGAGACCTCGGCCGAAGGGCTCCGGGCGGTTACCGTATGGGGAACCACCCGGCTCCTGCCAGAGAACCGCCAGAAAAGCGTGCCACGATTCCCGCCGTACGCGAGCGACTCCCCCACCGCCGAGCTCACCGGAGGGAACATGGAAAGGGTCGACATCAGCCACCGCCTGCGAGGACCGGTCGTCGCGACGATCACCGCGCTCGCACTGACCGCCGGGGCGGCTCCCGCCCTGGCCCGGACGGCGCCGGTCTCCTTCACCCCGGCCGCCACCAGGGCGGACTCCTTCGACCTCATGTGGCCGTCGGCACATCCGGTCGAACTGCGGAGCGCCCCCAGGCGGCTCTCCGTGACCTACACCTACAAGGGACGCGAGCACACCCTTGACAGCTTTCTCGCACGAACGAAGACCAACGGCTTCGTCGTCCTGGACGGCCAGAAGATCGTGAACGAGCGCTACGTCCAGGCCGATCCCGATACCCGGTTCCAGTCCTGGTCGATGGCGAAGTCCTTCACGTCGGCCGCGGTCGGCATCGCCCTGCACGAGGGGCACATCCGCTCGATCGACGACCCGGTGACCGGCTACCTGCCCGAACTACGCGGCTCGGGCTACAACGGAGTGTCCATCCGCGACCTGCTCCGGATGTCGTCGGGAATCGACTGGGACGAGCGCTCCGACGTGCCTGACCTGCACAGGAGCGCCATCCGCGGCCAATCGGTCACGAAACTGGCGGCGCGGCAGGTACGCGGCTGGAAACCCGGCAGCAGGTTCGAGTACACAAGCATGAACTCCTTCGTGCTCGCCAAGCTCGTCAGCCGCGCCACGGGCACGCCGTACCACCGGTACGTGGAGAAGAAGATCTGGAAGCCCGCCGGCATGGCGTCCACGGTACGCGTCGACAGCGACTCAGGCGGCGACAGCCTCGGCTACTGCTGCTACCACGCCACCGACCGCGACTTCGCCCGGTTCGGCCTGCTCTACCTCCGCGACGGGCGGGCAGGAGGGCGCCAGGTGGTGCCGCGCTCCTGGGTCAGGAAGTCGACCACACCCTCCGCTTCCTTCAGCCCCGGCTACGGGCTGCACTGGTGGCTCGGCGGCGACGGCCGGGGCGACTTCATGGCCGCCGGGCTCGGCGGGCAGTACATCTACGTCTCGCCCAGGCACGGGGTGGTCGTCGTCAAGTCGGCCCGCTCCGCCTCGGACCAGAACCAGGGCGAGACGCTGGCCGCGTTCCGCGCCGTGGCCGCCGAGGTGGCGAGAACCCGCTGACGCCGGACCGGCCGGCGTGTTCTGTGGATCTTCGCCTGTGCTGCGGATCGGCCGGACGGATGCCCCGCACGGCGGAGGAGGAGCTCATGACGGAGTCAGGGGCGACGGCGACAACGCCGCGGGGCGCCGTCCGGGCAGTACGCCTAGCGTGATCCGCCGCGCAGCAGCTCGACGATCGCGCCGATGTCGGCGTCGCCCCAGCCGCGCTCGGCCGCCTCCTCGTAACGCCGCTCGACCAGCCGGGCGATGGGCAGCTCAAGACCGCTCGACTCGGCCAGCTCTGCGGCGAGCCGCACGTCCTTGGCGGCGAGCCTCGTCGTGAACCACCCCTGGTGGTCGCCGGCCAGGACGTCGTCGATCCGGTTGTGCAGGGCGGGCGCGACGGTGGGCCACTGGAAGAGGAAGTCGTGCAGCAGCACGTTGTCGAGGCCGGCGGCCTGGCTCGTGGCCGTCACCTCGGCGAGCGCCGCGATTCCGGACATGAGCAGGTAGTTGTTCAGCAGCTTGAAGGCGAGCGCGGCGCCGGGGTCGGCGCCGCAGTAGGAGTAGGAGGCGAAGGCCTCCGTCCACACCGACTTCAGCTCGTCGACGAGGGCGCGCTCACCACCCACCAGGACCGTGGCCTTCCCTTCGGCGACGGCCGAGGGACCGCCGAGCACGGGGGCCGCCACGAATCGGCCGCCCGGCACCAGGTCCCGCATCTCGCGGGCCGTGGCCGGGGCGACGGTGCTCAGGTCGGCCACGACCGGCCTGGTCGACTCGATCGGGCCTGCCTGGACGAGCTGGGCCATCACCTCGCGGACCGCCCGGCCGTCGGCGAGCGACAGCAGCACCGCATCGGCCGCCCGCACCGCCTCTCCGAGCGAGGCCGCCTCGACGGCGCCGAGGCTGACCGGCTCGTCCGCCCGGCCCGGCGTGCGGTTCCACACCGTGACCTGGAAACCGAGCCCCAGCAGCCGCCGGGTCAGCGCCCGCCCCATCATGCCCATCCCGAGCACGGCAACGCGCATAGGTCATCCCCCCTCCACGTCATTATGCTCACCGGGGTTCCGGCGGCCGTTCCGCCACGCGGATCGCCGTCCATCCCGCCGGCCAGGGCGTCAGAACGGGTAGACGTGGGTCTCGGTGGCCTTGACCGACGCCCAGACCCGCTGTCCGGGGGTGAGGTCGAGGTCGGCGACGGCGGCGGGGGTGACGTCGGCCGCGGCGGCGATCGGCCCGGCCAGGTGGATGCGGACGCTGTCGCCGTGCCGTTCGATGCCCTCGATCGTGGCCTGCCAGAGGTTGCGCGGGCTGCCGTCGGGACGGGTCCGATACAGCGCGACCGCGCTGGGCGGGAAGGCGACGAACGCGGGGCCCTCCAGATGCTCGGCGACGCTGAAGAGCACCTCTCCGACGGAGACCTGCTGTCCGGCGGCGGTGCCCCGGTAGAGGTTGAGGCCGACCAGGCGGGCGACGTAGTCGGTACGCGGGCGCCGGGCGACCTCGGCGGGGGTGCCCTGCTGCACGACGGCGCCGTTCTCGATGACGACCAGGCGGTCGGCGAGCACCATGGCGTCCAGCGGATCGTGGGTGACCAGGACCGTCGCGCCGCCGAAGTCGGCCAGGTGGCGGCGGAGCTGGGAGCGGATCTCCAGGCGGGTGTGGGCGTCCAGGGCCGCCAGCGGCTCGTCCATCAGCAGCAGGCGAGGCTCCACCACGAGGGCGCGGGCCAGCGCGACGCGCTGGGCCTGACCGCCGGAGAGCTGCCGGGGTTTCATCATGGCGTGCCCGGCCAGGCCGACGCGCTCCAGCCAGACCGCGGCACCGCGCCGCGCCTCCGCCCTGGAGGCGCCACGGCAGCGGGGCCCGAAGGCGACGTTGTCCAGCGCGGACAGGTGCGGGAAGAGCAGGTAGTCCTGGAAGACCACGCCGATCGGGCGTCGTTCGGCCGCCAGGGTGTGCAGCGCCTCGCCGTCCAGGCTGATCTGCCCGCCGGACAGGGCGGTGAGCCCGGCCAGCGCACGCAGCGCCGTGGTCTTGCCCGCGCCGTTCGGGCCGAGCAGGGCGACGACCTGTCCCGCGGCGACCTCCAGCTCGATGTCCAGGTGGAAGCGGGGCCTGGTGACGACAAGACGGGCGTTCAGCGTCACGGGGCACTCACCCACCGCTCGCGCAGGCCGGCCAGGATGATCACCGAGACGGCGAGCAGGACGAGGCTGAGCACGATCGCGGCCTCGGGTTCGGTCTCCAGGGCGAGGTAGACGGCCAGCGGCATGGTCTGGGTCCGGCCGGGAAAGTTGCCGGCGAAGGTGATGGTGGCGCCGAACTCGCCGAGCGCACGGGCCCAGCACAGCACGGCTCCGGCGACGATGCCGGGGGCGATCAGGGGCAGGGTGACACGGCGGAAGATGATCCAGCGGGACGCTCCCAGCGTCGCGGCGGCCTCCTCGAAGCGCAGGTCGGCCGCGCGCAGCGCGCCCTCGACGCTGATGACCAGGAACGGCATGGCGACGAACGCCTCGGCGACGACGACTCCCGCCGTGGTGAACGGCAGGGTGATGCCGAAGGTGGCGTCCAGCCACTGGCCGATCAGGCCGCGCCGCCCCAGCACGAGCAGCAGGGCGACCCCGCCGACCACCGGGGGCAGCACGAGGGGAACCGTGATCAGCGCCCGCACCAGGCGGCGGCCGGGGAAGTCGACACGGGCCAGCAGCCAGGCCAGCGGCACGCCGAGGAGCAGGCATATCAGCGTGGCCAGGGTCGCGGTCACCAGCGACAGGCGCAGCGCCTCCAGCACATGGGGCTCGCCCAGCCTCTCGACCAGCGTGGACCAGGGGGCGCGTACCAGCAGCCCGGCCAGCGGCAGCGTCAGGAAGATCATGCCGACCACCGCGGGCAGCACCAGCACCCAGGGCAGGCGCCCCGCCACCCCACCGGAAGAGGCACCCGCCGTACCGCTGGGCGGACCGCCCGCCACGCCACGTGCCCCGCCGCTCATCTGGCTGTCAGCCCGCCGTACGGGCGTGGTCGGGGATCTCCACGACGACGTTGGTGGACTTGATCACGGCGACCGCCATCACCCCCACCTCCAGGCCCAGCTCGTCGGCGGCCTGGCGGCTCATCAGCGACACCACCCGGTAGGGACCCGCGGCGATCTCCACCTGGGCCATCACCGCATCCTTGATCACCTCGGTCACGATCCCGCGGAAACGGTTCCGCGCCGAGGAGAGCCCCGAGCCGTTCTCGGACTCGATCTGGGCACGCGCGAACGCCGCCAGATCCGCACCCGCCACCATCCGGTGACCGTGCTCGTCCCGCCGGGCCGCGAGCCGCCCGGCGTCCACCCAGCGGCGGACGGTGTCGGGACTCACCCCCAGCAGCGCGGCGGCCTCACTGATCCGAAACGTCGTCACAACAATCACCATACCTTTGCATATGCAGGTCTTTATCCCCATATCTCATGGCAGACGCACACCCCGGGGCGGGCGCACCATGATCTGGCACCTCATCTTCGCCCGCCGGGGGAGCCGGACGACCCGGTTGAGCCCTCCCGCTCACCCGTCGTCATGTTCGGCGATTCCCCTGCCGGGCGCACCCGGCACGGTTCCGGTGTTCGAAACGGTCAGGGCCCGGCCGGCGCCTGCCCCGGCCGGGGAGCGGAGGAGTCACTTCGGAGGTCCTCGTCAGTCATCGGTCAGAACGGTTCCGAGGCTCAGCGCGAGCCGGCGGGCGAGCCCGGTGTTGCGGCGGTGGCCGAGCCGCTGGACGGCCAACTCCAGAGCCTTTCGCTCACCGACGACGACCACCCAGGACCGCGCCCGGGTGATCAGGGTGTAGAGCAGCTTGCGGCGGAGCATGACGCCGCCGGACTCGGTGACCAGCGGCGCGACCACGAAGGGATACTCACTGCCCTGGGAGCGGTGGATGCTGATGGCGTACGTGTGGGTCAGCTCGTCGAGCTCGCCGAAACCGTACTTCACGATCTGCCCGTCGTCGGTGCGGATCTCGACGAGCCTCTCCTCGGGGGTGATGGCGGTGACCGTGCCGGTGTCTCCGTTGAAGACACCCTTGTCGTAGTTGTTGCGGATCGGCATGACCCGGTCGCCGACCCGGAAGACCGAGGCGCCCGACCAGTGCTCCGCGACTCCCTCGCGAGCCGGGTTGAGCCGCTCCTGGATCATCCGGCCGATCTCGGCGGTCCCGGTCAGGCCCCTGCGCATCGGGCACAGCACCTGGACCTGGTCCGGACTCACCCCCTGCTTGCGCGGGATCGCCACCGTCGCCAGGTGCATCACCCGCTCGGCGACCTGCTCGGGGTCGTCGACCTCCTCGAACCAGAAGCCTCCGCCCCCGGGGATCGGAGGCAGCTCTCCGGTCCGGATCCGGTGAGCGGCCCTGATGATCCCGCTCCCCTCGGCCTGGCGGAAGACACGGATCAGCCGGATCCGCGCGATCTCCTCGACGCGCAGCAGGTCGGCCAGCACGCTGCCGGGGGCGATGCTGGGCAGCTGGTCACTGTCGCCCACGATCAGCAGGTGACTGCCCACCGGGATGGCCGCGGTGAGCCGGGTGGCCAGGTGCAGGTCCAGCATGGAGGCCTCGTCGACCACGATCAGGTCGGCCTGCGCGGGTGTCTGCTCGAACAGCGCACCGCTGTCGGAGTCCGGTTGGTGGGCCAGCATCCGGTGCACGGTCATCGCGGGCATGCCGGTGAGCTCCGACAGGCGCTTGGCCGCCTTGCCGGTCGGCGCGGTAAGGGTCACCGAGCCGCCCATCGCCTTCGCGGTCGCCGCGATGGTCCTGACGGTATGGCTCTTCCCACAGCCCGGACCGCCGGTGATGATGGACACGGTGCTGGTCAGCGCCATGTTCACCGCCGCCCGCTGATCCTCGTCCAGCCCGGCATCCTCCTGGAAGGCGCGCATCGGCAGCGTCGAAGCGGCCTGGATGAGCCTGGTCAGCTGGGCGGTCAGGGTGAGTTCGCGGCTGTGGGTCTCCTTCAGGTACACCACGGCCTGCCCTTGGTCGTCGGGCGACACCTCGACGACCACCCTGCGGTCGGCGACGAGGGCGTCGAGCATCCGGCGGACGAGGTCGTGGTCCTGCTCGACCAGTTCCGCGGACCGGGTGACCAGGGCGATCAGCCGTACGTAGCAGTGCCCGTCGCGGCTGGCCGCCGTCTCCAGCCTGTCCAGGATCGCCGCCTTGATCCGCTGCGGGCTGCTCTCGGAGACCCCGGAGCGCAGGGCGATCCGGTCGGCCGTGGTGAACGCGATGCCCCTGACCTTGCCGATGAGCCGGTACGGATCGGAGGTGAGGATGTCGCCCGACTCGGCTCCGAACACCTGGTAGATCTTGGCCGCGAGCAGCGGGCTGATCCCGAACCCCTGCAGGGTCACCATCAGCTCGGCGATCGCCTTCTGCTCCTGCCACGCGTCGGCGATCTGGGCCTGCCGCGCGGGGCCGATGTTGACGACCTCGGTGAGCCGTCCGGGTTCGGTGTCGATGACGGTCAGCGTCGTGTCACCGAAGTGGCTGACGATGGCGTGGGCGAGCCTCGGCCCGATACCCCGGATCAGACCGGAGCCCAGATAGATCCGGATGGCCCTGACCGTGGCCGGGACCAGCCGCTCGCACGCCGTGACCTCGAAACGCCTGCCGTGACGCGGATGCTCGCCCCACGCGCCGATGAGCCGGAGCGTCTCCCCCGGCTGGACCCCGCCCAGAGCCCGGCCGGAGGCGACGAAGCCGGGCATGCCCTCGGCGCTCATCCGCGCGATCGTGTACTCGTCCTCCCGGACGTACACCAGCTGCTCGACAGACGCCTCCACGACAGAGAGCCAACCCTCCTCTTCACCCTTCGCGCATCAGACTAGGTGACCCGCTATCCCCGCAAGGCGTCATGCCCCGGGCATCACGCGGCCGGCGAGGCGGGTCAGGGTCACCGGTGGTTATTCTGACGGCAGGGACGCGGCGACCAGGGGGCGCGAATGGCCAGACCCGGGATGCGGGCGACCGTGCGCGACATCGCGGCGGAGACGGGTCTGTCGATCGCCACCGTCTCGCGGGTCCTGAACGGGCAGACCAATGTCGCCCCGCACACCCGGGAACTGGTGTTACAGGCCGTCGGCCGCCTCGGAGAGCAGGCCCCCCGGCCGCGCGCGAGGCAGGAGGCGATGGCCGGCGGCACGATCTACGTGCGCTGCCCCTACCTGCTGACCGACTATTTCGGGCTCATCGTCTCCTCCGTCGGGGAGACCGTCGAACTGCACGGCGGGCAGATGATCCTGAGCACCGGAGAGTCCGCCCAGCACACCCCGGTGCTCTCCGGCCTGCCCGACCGCCCCGACATCGCGGGCGCGATCCTGATCCTTCCCCCGGAGTCGGGTGACGAGCTCGTACGGCTCCGTGACCGGCGCTTCCCCTTCGTGGTGATCGACCCCAGGACACCCCCTCCCAAGGACATCGTGGCGGTGTCGGCGGCGCACTTCGCCGGCGCGCGCAGGCTGATGGCGCACGTGGTCGAGCTCGGTCACCGCCGGGTCGGCATCATCGGCGGTCCGGTGAAGTGGCTGCCCAGCGAGGCCAGGCTGGCCGGCTACACCGCGTCGCTGGCCGATGTCGGTGTTCTGCCCTCGGCCGAGTTGCTGCGCAACGTACTGGAGCCCAACACGGAGAACGGCTACCGCGCGGCCTGTGAACTGCTCGACCTGCCCGAGCGGCCGACGGCCCTGGTCGCGTTCAACGACAAGATGGCGGTCGGCGCGCTGTGGGCGGCGGCCGAGCGCGGCCTGAGCGTCCCCGGCGACCTCTCGGTCGCGGGTTTCGACGACATCGACATCGGCAGGGCGACCCTGCCGATGCTGACCACGGTGCGCCAGCCCCTGCAGGAGATGGGCCGGATGGCGGTCACGCTGCTGACGCGGCTGCTCAGCCGGCACAGGCTGGAGGCGCTGCACGTCTCCCTGGGGACCGACCTGGTCGTCCGCGGCTCCACCGGACCCGCCCCTTACTGATTGTTTCATTTGTTTCAGCACTGACTCGCCCTCGGTAAAGCGCGCGCGAAGCACTGTAATTCTGGCCTTGACAACCAATTCCCGACCGTGTTGTTCTTTGCTGTAACAGACAGGTTTCTTACTTGTTACATTTGTTACAGTGACGGCTCCCGGGGTGCCGAATGCGACCCGATTCGAGCAGCCCAGAGCGTCACGGCCCCACCCACGGCCCCTGTCGCACCCCCCGAAAGGACCCCTGCCGTGTTTCGACCTCCCCGCCGGGCCCTCACCCTGGCCCTCGCCTGCGTCGCCGCCCTGTGGATGGCGGGGCCCGGCGTCGCCTCGCCCGCCCTCGCCGCGGGTGAGCCCGTGAACATCTGGCTCACCACCACCTCCGACTCGGGCGGCCGGACCGTCACGCGGGGCCTCCAGCAGCAGTCCCCCATCGCCTTCGGGCCCGCCGGCGGCAGCGCCAACCACACCATCACCGTCAACGAGGGCACCACCTACCAGCAGTTCGAAGGGGGCGGCGCCTCGATCACCGACACCACCGCCTACCTGCTGCGCGGCGGAGCGATCAGCGCGACCACCCGCGACACCGTGATGCGCAAGCTCTTCCACCCCACGGACGGCATCGGCCTGTCGTTCGTGCGCAACCCGATCGGCGCCTCCGATCTCTCCCGGCCGGGCCACGTCTCCCTCGACGACACCTGCTGCGACCTGGGCGACTTCGGCGCGAACGGGTACGACACCAACGTGCGCCTGCTCACCGGGCAGGCCAAATCGCTCAACCCGGATCTGCGCGTCAAGGGCGTGCCGTGGAGCGCCCCCGGCTGGATGAAGGACAACGGCCGGATGGACCAGATGGGCTGGCTCAAGTGGGAGTACTACCCCATGTACGCCCAGTACCTGGTCAAGTACATCCAGAGCTACCAGGCCGCCGGAATCCCGGTGAACTACATCTCGGTGCAGAACGAGCCCAACTGCTGCCAGGCGGGCAACCCGACCGCGATGAACTACCCCGGCATGAGCTGGAGCCCCTCGGGGCTGGCCGAGTTCACCAAGAACCACGTCTACCCGGCCTTCCGCGCCGCCGGCATCACCACCAAGGTTCTGGTCCACGACTGGAACTACGGCGACTACGCCAACTTCGGTTCAGGCGTGCTGAACGACGCGGGCGTGCGGAACGACCCGCTCTTCGGCGGCATCGCCTGGCACGGCTACTTCGGTGACCCGGCGGTCGGCACGCAGGTGCACAACCAGTACCCGGCGGTACGCCAGTTCAGCACCGAGCACTCGGGCGGTACCTGGATCGGCAACCAGCACAACGAGGATCTCGCCGACATCGTCAGCTACACCCGCAACTGGAGCGGCAGCCTGGTCAAGTGGAGCCTCGCGCTCAACCAGAGCATGGGACCGCACAACGGCGGCTGCGGCACCTGCACCGGCCTGATCACCGTCCAGGAGGGCGGCTCCCGCGCCGGCCAGGTCGACTACACCATCGAGTACTACACGACCGGCCACCTCACCAAGTTCGTCAGGCCCGGGGCCTACCGGATCGACTCCACCGCCAACAGCACGATCCAGAACGTCGCCTGGCGCAACCCCGACGGTTCCAAGGCCCTGATCGCGCACAACGGCGGCACCTCCGCCCAGTCCGTCCGGGTCAACTGGGGCAACCAGTCATTCGTCTACTCCCTGCCGGCCCGTACCACCGCCACCTTCACCTGGGCCGGTACCTCTGCGGGCACCGGCGGCGCCATCACCGGCCTGGGCGGCAAATGCGTGGACGTCGCGGGCGGCAGCAGCGCCGACGGCGCCGCCGTCCAGCTCTACACCTGCAACGGCACCGCCGCCCAGCAGTGGACCCGCCCCGGCGACGGCACGCTCCGCGCGCTCGGCAAGTGCCTGGACGTCGTCGACAACGGCACGGCCAACGGCAGCCGGCTCCAGTTGTGGACCTGTTTCGGCGGTCCCAACCAGCAGTGGACCTACAACCCGACGACCAGGGACCTGGTGAACCCCGCGACGAGCAGGTGCGTGGACGTCACCGGTAACACCAGCGCCGACGGCACCCGCCTCCAGCTGTGGGACTGCGGCGGCGGCGCTCCTCGGCCTTCGCGCAGACCTCCCCTTCTCCCAGCAGCCGGGCCTGGCCGGTGGCGCGCAGGTGCTCGACGTCG
>NZ_JBEXUE010000331.1:0-11341 GCF_040614275.1 Streptosporangium sp. NPDC006013 | reverse complement strand
AGGAGAACGCCTGCCCGACCTGTGCGGCGGCCAGGTCCGGTCAGGGGGCGGTGCTGTTGCTCGGCGGCCACGGCGCGGGCAAGACCTTGGCAGGACTGGCGCTCGCGGCTCGCGGCTGGCGGTGGCTGGCTGGTGACGTGACCCTGGTCGACGTCACCGCCGACAGCGGGCCCGCCGTGCGGGGCGGCACCAGCGCCATCCTCGGACGACGGGGCGCGGTGCGTCGCTGGTTTCCTGATCTGGACCTGCCCGAGGTTGGTCCAGACATCGTCGACCTGCGTCGAAGCGACACGGTGACCGCTGGACCGGGGCGAGTACCGGTCAGGGCTGCGGTGCTCGTATCCATGAACGCAGATCCTTTCGCGGCAGGTGGCGTGCTGGAAAGAGTGGACCGGCATACGGCGGCCACGGCGTGGCTGCGTACCAGCGGGCACCTGCTCGACCGGCTCCTCGACGCTGGAGAGGAGCCGCTGCGAGTGCTGGAGGACGAGTACGCCCAGCGGCAGCGGATCCGGTACGTGCACGCCTTGACCAGCTCGGTCGGCTTCTACGCCGTGCGCGGCACCCCGCACGACATCGCCTCTCGCATCGAACAACTGTTCGAGGATCGGTGGTCAGCATGAGGAAGACGAAGCCGGTGAAAGTGACCGCGCTGGCAGTGGACTTCGGCGGTACCGTCGCCTGTCCAGGACCCAGCCCGGACGCCGCGACCGTGGCCTGGATCCTGCGCGAGCTGAGCGGTCCAGTGATCCCCGACGGGTTCGCCACTGCCTTTGAGGAAGTGGTACGCCGGGCGCGCATCGCTGACCAGCCGCGCCACGAGCAGACGTCGTTCGCCGAGCTGCTGCATCTGGCCGCGTTGGAGAGCGGGGTACGGCTGGACGACCCGGTGGCTCTCGCGCAGTCGGTGTTTACCACCCTCCCGGACGCCGACATCGATCCGATGGCCGCTCACACGCTACGAAACCTGTACGAGGCGGGCCTGGTGTGCTTGCTGGCCTGCGACACCCAGCGTCCTGAGAGCGTGCGCCGCGCCACTCTGCGACGAGCCCGCATCGAAGACTGCTTCGAGGTGCTGGTGCTGTCGAGCACACTCGGTGTCCGCAAGCCGCACCCGTGGTTCTACGCCGCCGTGATTGAGGCTGCCGGTTGCCCGCCGCAGGAGATTCTGTTCGTCGGCGACACCCCGGCCAAGGACGCCATCGGCCCGCTCGCCCATGGGATGCGCGCGGCCCTGATCAGTCCGGATGGGCGCCCATCTGGCCTGGACCCACGCATTGGTGTGATCGCTCACCTGAGCGAGTTGCCCGCTTACCTGGAGAGTCTCCATGCCCACTGATCTCACCCACCCCGCACGGTGCCGGTGCGCGAGTCCTCGGATCCGCCTCACCGACGGTCGAGCTCACCTGCTGCCTGCCGCCGCCGTTCCGGATGGGATGATCCCGGCTCGGTTCAGCGTGCTCAGTCCAGGCACCGAACGCCGTCACCTCCGTGCCACCTGCTGGCCCGTCGGCTCCCGCGACGCCGGATACATGACGTTCGGCGGTGACCTGTCGAGCGGGTGGGTGCTGGCGGCCGTGCCGCATGGCGCCGCGTTCGACACCTCCGCCGACGGTGTGCTCACGGCGCCGCCCGGCACTCGCCCACAGGCTGCCGCGCTGGCGAGGTTCCAGCAACTGGCGGTGCTCGGTCTGGACCGGCTACCCGACCGGACCGACCTGGACGACGTCGTGCTGGTCGGCTCCGGGCCGGTCGCGCTCGGCTGCGCCCTGGAGTTGTGTCGTCGGGGTGCCACTCGGATTCGGGTGCTGACCTCCCGGCCAGACGCCCCGATCGGCCGCGTGCCCAGGGTGGAGTGCGTCGCCGCCGTCGAGCAGCACAGCGCAGGCATGGTCGTGGATGCTGCCGGGATACCGCACCGCGCTGTGGGCCTGCTTGCGAAGGGCGGCATCCTGGGCCTGCTCGGCACCCCTGACCCGATGTCGCAGTTGCCGACGCTCGACCTGCACCGGGCCGGGTGGACGGTCGTCGGCATGCACGAGCTCACCGGGGGCCTTGCCTGTTACCGGGACGCGTACACCACGGCGGCGGCCTGGCTGATGTGGCATCTGGACCCGCACCTGGTCGACGGCTGGTGCCGGATCGTGCCCGGCGAGGCCGCACCCGCCGTGTACGCCACTCTCGACGGCACCGAGCGCCCCGCCGAACCCGTTGTGATCTTCTCGTGGGAGCGGTCATGAACGCCACGCCGATCGGGCTGTACAGCATCTCGGTTCGCGGCCTGAACGTCCCCAATCTGCTGACCTGGGCGGTCCGCACCAAGATCCCGTTCCTGCACCTGCGCGGCGGCACCCGTGGCATCGACCTGGCCGCCCAGCAGACGGCGATGATACGGCGGTGGCGAAAGGCCGCCGAGGCAACGGTGCCGATCACCGGGGTCACCGTCGATGTCGACCTGGCTGATCTGCTCACCGGTGACGTTTCCGCCCGCACCCGGGCAACTCGCGACCTGACCGAGCTCACCGAATCAGCGATCATGCTCGGCGCGGGCTGGGTGCGGCTACCGGCCCGCACCCCACTGACCGCACCCGTACTGGCGGGAGGAGCGGACCTGTCAGTCCTGGCCTACAGCCCGATACGGCTGCTGGTGGAGCCGCACCATCCCGGATGGTTGGCCCCGGACGCGTTCCGGCCACTGATCGACCTGGTGGAATCCTGCCCTTCAGTGAGGCTGCTGGCCGACACCGCGCAGCTCGCCGCCGCGCTCCCCGCTGACACCCGGTTCCCCGCATGGCTGGGGCCGGTCCTCGATCACGCAGAGGTACTACATCTGTCCGATCCGGGAACCGGACTGGACGCGCCAGGGCACGCCGTCATCGCGGCCATGGCCGCCGACCGCATTCGGTCCGGGCAGTGTTTGGAGGTCGCCGTGGAGTGGACCGGCCCAGACCGGAGCCCAGCCGAATGCCTGACCCGCTACCGGGCTGCCATCGCCTGGTGGGCGCGGCTGACCGCAGCCCTGGAGCCACAGTGAGCAGCTCACCGATTGGAGGGTGGGTGGCAGTCACCGACTACCCGGCCTGGCCGAGCCCGTACTTCGCCGAGTTACACCGGAACGCCCCGCCTGGCCTCCCACTCGGGTTCGTCTCCACCCTCGACGCCCTGCCCGAACACCCTGCTCAGCCCGGAGTGATCAACCTGCACCGGCTCAAGCGCCTGTACCGGGATCCAGACGGGCAGCGGACTCTCACTGCGGCCAAGGTTCTGCTGGAGCAATTGCAGGCACTGCGTGACGGCGGGTGGCGCATCGTGTGGACGGTCCACAACCTGCTGCCCATCGACGGTGGGGCGCCCCGGGAGGCCGACTGGTGCGCCGCGCTCGGTGTCCTTGGCATCGCGGACGCGGTGCTCACCCACACCTGCTCTGACGCGCTGCACCTGGCCCGGCTCACCAAGGCGCCGATCGTCGTTGCCGGGTGGGCCGGGCTGAGCGTCCCTAAGAAGGTCCCCCCGGCATCGGATCCGGTACGTGCCCTGGTCCACCGGCTACGCGACGCCCCATTCTCGGTGCTGGTCGTGGGAAACCTGGTCGCCTATAAGGGGCTGCCCGCTGCCATGAAGGCGTTCACCGCGCATACTCGGAGGGCGCACCTGCTCATCGCCGGGCCGTGTCGCGACGACGCCCTGGCCGCTGACCTCGCAGCCGTAGCGGTCACGAGCGGAGGCCGCGTCCACGTTCATCCGGAGCAGATACCGCCTGAGCATGTGCATCGTCTGTATCAAGCTGCCGATGCCGCGCTGTGCCCCTACCGGGTCGATGGATCATGGGAGGTCTTCACCCGCGTCCTGTACCCCGGCTCGGTGAGCACCGCACTGGCGTTCTGCACCCCTGTCCTCGCCCCGGACCTGCCCGCCATCGCCGAGATGACGGCGAACTCCCCAGCGTGGCTCTACCCGCCGGGTGAAGGTCCTGGCCGAGTCCTGGCCGCCGCCGAGAACGCAGGTCGCCAAGCCGGGCCCCGTGCGCGGCGTTCACCAGGTGACGGCACCGCCGGGTGGCGGCTCATTACCGCGACCTATCAGCGGATTTTCGAGCAACTCATCGGCCCGAACGACCCCTTCAGCGGGCCGGACTCGGACACCGTGACTAATCTCCCCGATCCACGTCACCGTATTTCGCGGCCGCTTGTCCCGCCACCCCATAAGGAGACCTCATCGTGCTCAATTCCATGAACGGTAACCCGGAGTCCGAGCGGGGCGACCACGTCGCCGCCGCCCTAGCCGGTGCCTACGGGCTGACAGCGCGCACCATCACGCAGCTGCCCATCGGACAGGGCAC
The DNA here is from genome assembly GCF_040614275.1 of Streptosporangium sp. NPDC006013. Lineage (NCBI taxonomy): Bacteria > Bacillati > Actinomycetota > Actinomycetes > Streptosporangiales > Streptosporangiaceae > Streptosporangium > Streptosporangium sp. NPDC006013. The sequence goes on along the minus strand of NZ_JBEXUE010000331.1, from coordinate 7,002 downwards.
CATCAATTTTCGTGTCGTGTGCGACGACGACCAAGAGGTGTTCGTTAAGAACTACCCCGGCGGCACCGATCTGTTCGCCGAGCGAGAAGCCATCGCGCTGTCGGCCCGGGCGTTGGAAGCGGGTATCCCCGGCGCGCAGGTGTTGCTCAACCAGGCAGGCGACGTCATCGACAGCAGCAGACCGCTGTCGGTGTCGGTGTGGGAATGGGCATCTGGCCAAGTCGTCACGCGCCTGTCGTCCGCCCAGCTCGCCGCCGCCGGCACCGCCCTGGGCCGTATCCATGCCCTGTTCGCCGACTATCCCGTCCCGGCTTCGCCCGCCGTGGAACATTGGCGCGGCATGGATATCGACGACCTCACGGCGACAATCGACCAGCTTCTCGACATTATCGCCGACCGTGTCCGCGCCGGGATCGCGAACGCGTTCGACGCCGAGGCACAACGCACCCTCCTGGAACGCCGCGACATGCTCGCTCGCATTCCGGAACTCTTTGCCGACCTTCCCGGGGAGCTGACCGTGCAGGTCCTGCACGGTGACTACTCCCCGGTAAACCTCCTGTTCACCGGGGAGACGCTGTCGGCGGTGCTGGACTTCCGGCCGCCCGACCCGTTCCTACTCGCCTACGACCTGGGCCGCATGGCCTTCTATCCCAACATCGTCACTGGGGAAGACAACTGGCTGGACGCCGCCGCGACCTTCGTAAGTGCCTACCGGCAGGCACACCGGGGCGTGCCGGGTGTGGACGTGCGCGCCTGCGGCCGGGTCGCACTGCTGCAGTTGCTGAAAAGCCTGTACGGGGTCAAACAGCACTACCTCAAGCCCGGCCTGTTCCAGGACGATCTGGATGACTTCTGGCTGCTGCGCCACCAGGCGGCGAACACCCTGCTGTCCGAGCTAGCCGCGATAGACGCGCTCCTGACCGAACTGGCTGGCACCTGATCGATACTCGCCACCCACATTGGCGACGCGAATCTGAATTCCCACGACACCAAGGGAGATCCCTGTGACCATGGACACCGTGCCCACGCCCGCTACCCGAGCGACCTGGGACATCCTCCGTGGGCCGATCCCGCCCGAAGCCTTACTCCTCGGCGCGGCTGGGCTCGCCGAACGCCATGGCCTGCGCGTTCATCAGACAGGTCCGGACAGCATGCTCCTGGCCGGCACTGACGACACCCCCCACGTCGCCATGCGCTGGCACCCCTACATCCCGGACCGGCCCAACACGCTCAGCCACGTCCTGCCCGCTCAGGAGTCGGTCGAGATCCTTCTCGACGTGCACCCAGGCGGGCAGGAGGCCGCCGCAGATCTACGGGTGTGGCTGCGGGCCCGGCTACGTTGTTACGACCCGGCCGAGCTGGAACAGATCATCGCGAGCATGCCGCTGCTCGCCCGCTACGCCACCCCTGCCCCGCACCTCGGTGGCTGGGCCGTGATCTTCCGCGATCATTTCGTGGAGAACACCCTCGCCTTCCTCCTGGCGGTCCAACAAGCCGGCGTGCCTCCCGAGTGGATCTATGCGCTGGCCAAAGGCGACCGCACCTACAACCGCGACCGCGTCCACGCCACGCTCCTGGCCCAGGGATGCCGCAGCGGTCTGCTTGACAACACCGCGATCAACGCGCCCAACAGCCATGCCGACGACCTCGCCCAAGCTTTCGCCGACGTGGACGCGTTCATCGATGCCGCCCACGCTGTCAGTCGGAAGGTGCTCGTCATCGACGATGGCGGCCTGCTCGCTCACGGGTACGGCCGCGCCGACTCACCCCACCGAGTGGACGCGGCGCTGGAGCTGACCGTTTCCGGACTCAAGCGCATCACCGCGGCCGGGCCGCTCGGCATCCCGGTTCTCAACCTGGCCCGCTCAGCGCTGAAGACGAACCTCGGCTACCCGGAGATCGCTGACTCGTGCCTGCGGCGGCTGCGAGCACTGCTGCCCGCGATTAAAGTCATCGGTCGTACGGTCCTCGTCCTCGGTTATGGCACCCTCGGCTCCCGGCTGGCGGCTGCACTGCGGGCCCAAGGCTGCCAGGTTCACATCGTCGATCCCGACCCGCTCGCCCTCATCGCCGCCGCCGAGGCCGGTCACCCCACTTACCGCACCGCCGTGGACGCATTGCACGCGGTGCGGCCTTTCCTGCTGATCGGCACAACCGGCGAAGACGCGCTAACAGCGGAAGCGGTGGGTGCCCTGCCCGATGGTGTGGTTCTCGCCCCTTACGCCACAAAGGACTTTGCGGTCCTAGCGACTGACCCCGCCCTCGCCGAGTCGGCGACGGAGATTCCTGGGATTGGCCGACGCTACCGGTTGCGGGGCGGCGCCCAGGCGACGGTCCTCGGCGACGGCCGCTCTCTCAACCTGTTCGAAGCCGATGCCATCCCCAACCAGGGCTACGACGCCTACCGGGCAGGGACACTCCTCGCCGCGAAAGCCCTCTGCGCCCGCGTCGGCACCATCCCGGCCGGAGTGCACACCGACCTCGTTGACGACATCATCACCTCCTCGGGGCTGTATGACGCCTACTACGACACCTACCTGACCATCGGCGCACCCGCCCAGCTCGCCCCGATCGGATCCGAGCCACTGGCGGGAATGACGGCGTGTGTGATCGGCTACGGCGCCGCCGGACGCCTGCACGCCCAGTTCCTCACCGACGCCGGCGCCCAACTGATGATTCTGGACCCTAAACACCAGGACCTGCCGAAGGGGTGCCGCACCTTCTGCCACGGCGTCGACGAACTCCCGCGGCCGGTCGCAGCCGACGTCGATCTGTGGTCGGTGTGCTGCCCCACCGCAGACCACCTGCCGGTGCTGCGCTCGATCCTTACTCACGATCCGGGCGCGCGGGTCCTGCTGGAGAAACCCGCCTGTCAGGGCCATGAGATCGACGCGCTCATCCGCCTGCTCGACGAGCACCCGACCGCTCGTGTCATGGTCATCGACCAGTACCGGCATGCTCGCGCGCTCGGTGTCGTCGCTGACCTCATCAAGGCGTACGAGCCCGGCGCCTCGCTGCGCCACATCGGGATCACCTTTACCAAGGACCGAAGCGCCGACATTGCCGACGGTCGGTTCGTTGACCGCTCTTACGGAGTGCTCGGTTACGAGTGGCTACATATGCTCGCCGTGCTTCGCCGCCTTTTGCCCGCTGACGACTTAGCTGCCTATCTGGCCACGGATCCACGGCAGGCGACGCTGCGCGCTATCTACGATCCCAGGCTATTCGTGTCGACCCTTACCGAGCACACCACGCTCCGCGTCGGCGACGCCTTGGTTCCTGTGGAGCTGCATTCCAGCATCACCGGCTCCGCAGTCGTTCTGGGCCGTACCCCCGATGGTGTGACGGGCGGGTGGCGGCGTGGAGTCCGTCTCGCTGACGACCGGCACCGGTACCTCACCGTCCACGTCGGACGTATCCGCATCAGTGTTCACCTCGACCCGGTCACCACGGCTGACGGATGGCAGCTGGATCGCAACCACCATCGCGTCGTCGCCGAACGTGACGACGAAGTTCTACACGACCAGGTCATCGAGGACTCCCCGCTGCGGACGGCCATCCGCGAGGCCGCCGATGCGCTTACCAGTCTCCGTCCGCTGCCACCGCTGGACCTGGGGCCGTTGCGGCGCATCACCGCGCTGGCCGAGCACCTGCGCGTCTGGTGGCCCAAACACTCCCTGAAACCGTAGCCATGCCTTTACACCTAGCTTTTATTGATAAAAGGGTTTTCATGGAAATCGGCACATGTTTCCCGATGGACAGATGATATTGGTATCTCTCATAGTGGGCGATTCTAGGTGCAGCCCTTCGTGGTGAGAGGAAAGTATGACTGGACAAGAGCAGGAATCCAATAGCCGGGCGGCCGGACCGGATGATTTGGCCGCGATGGTCGCACATCTTTCGGAGAGGTGGCCGAAGTGGGAGCGCGAGGGTATAGGCCCTGGCCGGGAATCGATCATCTCGGCGGCGGCTGTGGGTCTGGTGCTCGATGTGTGGCGGAATTCTCCGCTGGAGGACATGCATGCCGGTGGAGGGATGCGCGGGAAGGGGCCGGATGACCCGGAGATGTTCGCCGAGAGCACCGCCCTGCACCGCCAGGCCGTGGCGGCACTGAGATCCGGTGACCGGTTCGCACTCCTGGAGTTCGAAGGCCATGTGCTGGACCGCCACCGCCCCTGGGCGGGAGGCGGCCGTACGCTTCAAGAGATGGGCTACGGGTATCTCGGTGCCTTCAGCAAGCACGTCAAGGGGCGCACCAATGTGCTCATGGGGTTGGAGGAGAGCTTCGGCCGCAGGGCCCTGCTCGCGTACCTAATCGTCAAGGCGCTGTTCTCCGGCACTCACCATAAGGGCATGCCGGCGTGGCCTGCGATCGTGGCCACGGTCTGCGCGATGATCGAGGACAGTAGCCATGAGGCGTGGCGGGACGGCGAGCGGTGCCAGCGGGCGATGGACGCCCGGCCAAGTGAACTACCCGTTGTCGCGGACCTTCGTCGCACCTTGCTCGAAGCTCCGGAAACCCTGCCGATGCCGGTGCTCGAGTGGCTGTGTACCTGGAGGCCCGGCCCGATGCTCGCGGCGATCAGCCATACGAGCCGGTCACGGAGATGAGACAACGCGCCGGGCTTGGAGAAGTGAGCGGGGCGCTGCTCGTAACGGCAGCCACGGTGTGACCGCGCCGAACTCGATGGAAGCCGTGGTAAGTCCTGCCTCCATCGAACCGGACCGCTTCAGCGTGCCTACTCGGTCAGTGGTGGTCCCTGCGCAGGCGTTTGAGGTCGGAGCGTTGCTTCTTGGCGGTGATCCGTCGTTCGATCGCGCCCCTGCTCGGTTTGGTCGGGCGGCGCTTCTTGGGGGGCGGGGCGATCGCCTCGCGGAGCAGTTGGGCCAGGCGCATCTCGGCGGCCTCACGGTTGCGCAGCTGGGAGCGGAACTCCGAGGCGGCGATGGTGATCACGCCGTTCACCAGGCGGGAGGCGAGGCGTTCGAGGGCACGGGCCTTGAGGACGTCTCCGAACGCACCGGTGGCGGCCAGGTCGAAGCTGAGCTCGACCCGGCTGTCGGTGGTGTTGACCCCCTGACCGCCGGGGCCTGAGGAACGGGAGAACCGCCAGCTGAGCTCGGCCTCGGGGACCGAGACCGAACCGCTGATCTGGAGCGGACCGGGCATGGCGGCGACTTCCTTCTCACGGGGGCTTGTTTCTCAAGGGTACCGAGGAGTCACAAGCCTGGATCAACTGGTTTTATGCCCGGTTTCTCAACGAAGGGCTGCGAACGCCAGGCCGAAAACCTGAGCCCGTCCGGCGAATCACGGGAACACAGGTCAGGGTTGGGGTGAGCGGGATCCGCCCTCGGTGGCAAATGACGCGTGCGGCCTAGCGCAAGGCGACGGAAGGTGAAAAATACCTGAAATATAGATCATTAACCGATTATGATCATGGACCATGTTATTTTTCCGAACCGGAATGGGGCGACGTGCCGCGGTCTCGCTGGCTACCGTCTCGATGCTGCTGGGTACCGCGGTGACGCCCGCCCAGGCCGCCCGGCCCGTCCAGACCGCCGAGGCCGCCGAGGCCGGTGGGGTGGCCGGCTTTCTGCGGAACGTCATGACCGAACTGCGCTTCGAGGAGGTCCTCGACCTGGCCCCACCGGGATCCGCGCAGGCCCGGGTGCTTGCCGACGTGGTCGAGAAGGAGGCGAAGACGGCCACCGACTATGCCCGGTTGTTCGCGCAGGCCGCCGCCCCCGAGCCGATCGTCCAGCAGCCGCAGCTCGACGTGACAGTACTGGAGCTGGACCGGCAGGGCCGGCCGGTGTCGTCGGGCACGGTGCTGATGAGCCCGCAGTATCCGCGTGGGATCATCGTGCCGGTGGACCGGAACTTCCACACGACCCAGGTGCGCTGGCGACAGTGGGACGACGGCGGATGGTACGCCGACCAGGGCAGGGGAACCATCGACGTGGTGCCGGGCCGGGAGAACGCGCCCATCGACTTCATGCTCCCCTATCCGGCCTCCGTCCTGAAGCTGATGGTCGGCTTCGGGGTGCTGCGGCTGGTGGACAAGGGGGAGATCAGGCTTGAGGACACCTATGACTACCGGCCCACGGCGATCAGCCCGCTGTGCGGTGACCCGACCAGCGACACCGTCGGCGCCTACCTGGACGCCTCGATCACCTCCTCGTCCAACAGCGCGTCCTGCGCACTGGTGAAGCTGCTGCACGATCGCGGCGCGGTGGACGAGCTCAACCAGACCTTCCAGGATCTGGGCCTGGAGACCATGCAACTGAAGAACACCAACCCGGCCAACGGCGGTCGCTGGTCCAACCCGGTCACGATGAGCTCGCTGGACACGGCCAAGCTGCTCGCGCTGGTCAACGGCGTACGAGGAAGGGCGTGGACCGCCCCCGACGGCAGGCCGGTCACCGGCGAGGTATTGAGCCCCACCTCCCGCCAGGTGTTCAGCAGACTGCTCGGTGAACAGGGGTTCAACGACATGCTCTCCACCCCGAACCGGTGCGGCAGCACGTACCCGGCTCCGGGCATTCCGCACCGGGTGTCGTCGCGATGGGTGGCCGCCGACGGCTCGGTGACGGTCGCGGGTAACAGGTTCGGCCAGGACGTACGGCCCTGCAACCGGCAGGCGCAGGTCACGTTCGCGCACAAGACCGGGTGGGTCGGCAATTCGGGGGCCGACGCGGGTATCGTCAGGTCCCTGCCGGGCAAGCAGGGGCGCCACTACGTCGTCGTCGCGTTCACCAACCTCGGCACCCAGTACGTCGACGCCAACCGGCCGCCCACCGAGCCCGGCGTCTACCCGGTCGCCTACACCGAGAAACTGGCCCGGCTGGGCCTGGCGATCGACCGGTACGAGGCGGCCTCCCACGGCCGGCGCACCGGGAGCTGAGCCGAGCCGCTCCAGCGGGTGCTCCCCCTCGGCGGCGATCTGCGTGACCGGAACGCCGCGATCCTCCGCCAGACGCACCGACGCCTCCCGGTGCCGT
>NZ_JBEXUE010000330.1:0-11363 GCF_040614275.1 Streptosporangium sp. NPDC006013 | reverse complement strand
GCCCGCACCATGTGGTGCGGGCCCTCCGGTCAGCGATCAGGCCTCGACGTTCTTGGGGTCGCCGTGGCAGCGCTTGTACTTCTTGCCGGAACCGCAGGGGCACGGCGCGTTGCGCTCGACGTTGCCGTACGCGTCACGCTCGGCCTTGGTGCTGATCCGGGTGTGCTCCACCTCACCGCTCTCCCCCGGAGCCGTGTACTCCAGCTCGGCGGGGCGCTGCGGGCCGCGCAGGCCACGGGCGATGATCGAGCGGGTCTCCGCGATCGCCGCGTCCTCGGAGGGCTCGGCCTCCTCGACGATCGGGTTGCTCTGCACCTCGACCTCAAGGTTGAACAGGTAGCCGACCGACTCCTCCTTGATGCCCTCAAGCATCTGGGTGAACATCTCGAAGCCCTCGCGCTGGTATTCGATCAGCGGGTCGCGCTGGGCCATCGCGCGCAGGCCGATGCCCTCCTGGAGGTAGTCCATCTCGTACAGGTGCTCGCGCCACTTGCGGTCGAGAACCGACAGGATGACGCGGCGCTCCAGCACCCGCATGCCCTCCGGGTTCATGGCCTGCGCGTTGATCTCCTCCTCGCGACGGTCGTAGGCGGCCATCGCGTCGGCCTTCACCCGCTCGTTGAGGAACTGGGCGGTGAGCTCCTCGCGGCCCCCGGCCTCCTCGATGAGCTCGTCGGCGGTGATGCTGATCGGGTAGAGCTGGCCGAGCGCCTTCCACAGCTTGTCGAGGTCCCACTCCTCGGCGAAGCCCTCGGCGGTGGCACCCGCGATGTACTCGTCGATCACGTCGTTGACGAAGCCGCGGATCTGCTCGTGCAGGTCCGCGCCCTCCAGCACCCGGTGGCGCTCGGCGTAGATCACCTTGCGCTGCCGGTTCATGACCTCGTCGTACTTCAGAACGTTCTTGCGGATCTCGAAGTTCTGCTGCTCGACCTGGTGCTGCGCGGAGGCGATGGCCTTCGAGACGATGCCCGACTCGATCGGTACGTCGTCCGGGATGTTGAGCCGCGTCATGATCATCTCGACCCTGGCCGAGTTGAACAGGCGCATGAGGTCGTCCTCAAGCGAGAGGTAGAAGCGCGACTCGCCCGGGTCTCCCTGACGGCCGGAACGGCCGCGGAGCTGGTTGTCGATGCGCCGCGACTCGTGCCGCTCGGTGCCCAGGACGTAGAGGCCGCCGAGTTCGGTGACCTCGTCGTGCTCGGCCTTCACGGCCTCCTTGGCCTTCTCCAGCGCCTCGCCCCAGGCCTTCTCGTACTCCTCCGGGGTCTCGACCGGGTCGAGGCCGCGGCTGCGCAGCTCCAGGTCGGCACGGAAGTCGGGGTTGCCGCCGAGCATGATGTCGGTGCCTCGACCGGCCATGTTGGTGGCCACGGTGACGGCGTGCTTGCGGCCCGCCTCGGCGATGATCGCGGCCTCACGGGCGTGGTTCTTCGCGTTGAGGACCTCGTGCTTGACGCCCTTGCGCTTGAGCTCCTTGGCCAGACGCTCGGACTTGGCGACGCTCGTGGTGCCGACCAGGACCGGCTGACCCCGCTCGTAGCGCTCCTTGATGTCCTCGACGCCGGCCAGGAACTTGGCGTCCTCGGTCTTGTAGACCACGTCGGCCTGGTCCTTGCGGATCATCGGCCGGTTCGTCGGGATCGGGACGACGCCGAGCTTGTAGGTCTGGTGGAACTCGTTGGCCTCGGTCGCCGCGGTGCCGGTCATGCCGGAGAGCGTCTCGTAGAGGCGGAAGTAGTTCTGCAGCGTGATCGTGGCGAGAGTCTGGTTCTCGTCCTTGATCTTGACGCCTTCCTTCGCCTCGATGGCCTGGTGCATGCCCTCGTTGTAGCGGCGGCCGTGCAGGACGCGACCGGTGAACTCGTCGACGATCAGGACCTCACCGTCGACGACGATGTAGTCCTTGTCCTTCTTGTAGAGCTCCTTGGCCTTCAGCGCGTTGTTGAGGAAGCCGACCAGGTGGGTGTGCTCGGGCTTGTAGAGGTTCTCGATGCCGAGCCAGTCCTCGACCTTCTCCACGCCGGACTCGAAGATGCCGACCGTGCGCTTCTTCTCGTCGACGGCGTAGTCGCCGGTGTTCTCCTCGCCGTCCTTGCCCTCGGTGCCCCTGCGGAGCCGGGGAACGATCTTGGCGAACTCGGAGTACCACTTGCCGGACTGCTCGCCGGGCCCTGAGATGATCAGCGGCGTCCTGGCCTCGTCGATGAGGATCGAGTCGACCTCGTCGACGACGGCGAAGTGGTGACCGCGCTGGACGCACTCCTCCAGCGACCACGCCATGTTGTCGCGCAGGTAGTCGAAGCCGAACTCGTTGTTCGTGCCGTACGTGATGTCGGCGTTGTACTGCTTGCGGCGCTCGTCGGAGGGCATGTTGGCCAGGATCACGCCGACCTCGAGACCGAGGAAGCGGTGGATGCGGCCCATCTCGTCGCCGTCGCGCTTGGCCAGGTAGTCGTTGACCGTGATGACGTGGACGCCCTTGCCCGAGATGGCGTTGAGGTAGGTGGGCAGCGTACAGGTGAGGGTCTTGCCCTCACCGGTGCGCATCTCCGAGATGTTGCCCATGTGCAGGTTGGCCCCGCCCATGATCTGCACGTCGAAGTGGCGCTTGCCCAGCACCCGCCGGGACGCCTCGCGAACGGTGGCGAAGGCCTCGGGAAGCAGGTCGTCGAGAGACTCACCGTCGATGTAGCGCTGCTTGTAGTCGGCGGTCAGCGCGCGAAGCTCGGCATCGGTCAGGCTCGTGAAGTCGTCTTCAATGGAGTTGACCTGGTCGGCGATCCGCTTGAGCTTACGCAGAAGCTTGCCTTCGCCGGCGCGAAGAATCTTATCGAGAAAGGCTGGCACTTTAGGTAAAGCTCCTCGCAGGTCTTCCGCGGCCGGACCGGCCCGGCTGAGGACGAGACATGGTTCTCCGCTGCCATCGTAGGCGGTTCCGCCACCAGACACAGCCACCCTGAAAGACGCTCTTGCGGCCTGTGGAGTTCCTTGCCCGCTTCTTTGAGAGAGTACGGCCAACTTCAAAGGGTATGTCGTCTTTTGTCATGTCCGCATCAGGTGATCGTGGGGACACGACACCGCCCCCCGGAGGGAGAGGCCGTGACGGCGAGGCAGAACCACTGGGGCAGGGCGTCATCCTGGCTGACGGTGACCGTGATCATGTTGGGTTTCGCCGTCGCCGGAACCGGCCTCTGCATGGGTCCCGACTGGTTTCTCCTGTGGGCGGGCACGACGGTCTGCGTCATCGGGGTCATCCTGGTGCCGGTCTTCCGGGTCTTCCAGGACGTCGTCGTGGACGGGCCCCGCACGACGCGCGACCAGAGCGCCCGGGGCGTACTCGGCTGACGCCGGGTGAGGTTCGCCCTCCCCCGACCCGAATCCACCCCGTCCGGCGATGTTCTGACACCGGCATAGCATTTTCGTCGGTGTCAGGCGCTAGCCTCAGCCGCACACCGTGTTGTCTTCTCCCGGGGCGGTCAATGAAGCTCTCCCTCTCTTCAGACGAGGCCCGTCGTATCATCCTCCGCGCTCAGGGGTTCCTCGGCGCGGAGTCCCGGCGCGGCGGCGCCCCCGCGGCCCTGCGCCGCCTGGGTGCCGTCCAGCTCGACACGATCTCCGTGCTGGCCCGCTCCCACGAACTGGTCGCGTACGCCCGCCTCGGCGCCGTCGGCAGGCAGGAGGTCGAGCGTGCCTACTGGGACGAGCCCGCCAGGGCCTTCGAGTACTGGTGTCATGCCGCCTGCGTCCTGCCGATCGGCGACTGGCCGCTGTACGCCTTCAGGCGGAGGTATTTCCGGGCCAGGAAGTTCCGCTGGCACGAGGTGCCCGACAGTGTCGACAAGGTGCTGCAACGGGTCCGCGAGAGCGGCCCGATCACCACCGCCGACATCGGCGGAGCCAAGAAGGGCGGCCCGTGGTGGGACTGGTCCGACTCCAAGATCGCCATTGAGTGGCTGCTCGACACCGGCGAGGTCGTCTGCACGCGCAGGGTGGGCTGGCGCCGCGTCTACGACCTGGCCGAGCGCACGGTCCCCGGGCACCTGCTGGCCGAGGAGCCGTCCGACGCCGAGTGCGTCACCCGGCTCGCCGGCATCGCCGGACGCGCGCTCGGGGTGGCCACCCGCGCCGACCTCGTCGACTTCCTGCGTCTGAAGGCGCCCGAGGCGCTGCTGCTCGACAGGTGCCTGCGCGACGGGTCCGCCGGGCTGGTCCCCGTCCGCGTCCCCGAATGGCCCGAGCGCGCCGCCGACGCCTGGGCCGATCCCACCGCGCTGGAGACCGAGCCAAGGGGCCGGCACCGTACGACCCCGCTCTCCCCGTTCGACTCCCTCGTCTGGGATCGCGCGCGCACCGCCCGCGTGTTCGGTTTCAACCACCGCCTTGAGGCGTACGTTCCCAAGGAGAAGCGCGTCCACGGCTACTTCACGATGCCGGTCCTGGCCGGAGGCCGGCTGATCGGGCGTGTCGACCCCGCCCGCGAGGGTTCCACCCTGGTGGCCCGCCAGGTGAGCCTTGAACCCGGTGTCACCCCCGGCAGGGGCGCGGCCTCGCTGGCCGGGGCCAAGGACTTCTACGTCTTCGGCGAGGTCGCCGCGTTCGTGCACGACAAGTGGAACCGCGGCTCGGTGAACCACTCCGCCCAGTTCTTCACCTGGAAGGAGCGCAAGGAGTACAGCGCCGACGACGTCCGAGCGGCGATCGAGCAGTACGACTACGAGAACCTGATGGGCCCGGGCAACCAGCCCACCAGTACCAACGCCACGCTGAACGGCAACACCTACCACGCGCCCGACCACAGCAGGTTCTCCGGCATGAACGTCATCGACATGCGCATGCACATGAACTTCGGCGAGGCGTCCAACGCGTTCGGCAACGGCAAGGACTCCGACGACAGCTACAACGACGCCACCTACAACACCGTCTACGTCGACTCCCATGACTACGGCCCGAACAAGTCCTCGGTCCGCTACGACGGCGGCACCGACGCCTGGGCGGAGAACATGAGCCTGATGTGGACCTTCCGCGGCATTCCGACGCTCTACTACGGCTCGGAGATCGAGTTCCAGGCGGGCAAGCCGATCGACTGCGGGCCGACCTGCCCGCTGGCCACGACGGGGCGCGCCTATTTCGGTGACCACCTGGCGGGATCGGTCACCGCCTCGGGCTTCGGCACGGTGTCCAGTGCCTCGGGCACGGTGGCGCAGACCCTCGACAAGCCGCTGGTCAAGCACGTGCAGCGGCTCAACCAGATCCGCAGGGCCGTCCCGGCGCTGCAGAAGGGGCAGTACTCCACCGAGGGTGTCTCGGGCGGCATCGCCTACAAGCGTCGTTTCACCCAGGGGTCCGTGGACAGCTTCGTGCTGGTCTCGGTCTCCGGGAACGCCACCTTCACCGGCATCCCCAACGGCACCTACGTCGATGCCGTCACCGGTGACAGCAAGACCGTCACCGGCGGAACGCTCACCATCTCCCTGAGCGGCAAGGGCAACATGAGGGCCTACGTGCTCGCACTGCCCGGCAACCCCGCTCCCGGCAAGATCGGCGTCGCGGGGCCGTACCTGAGGTGACCGCGCCCGGTGGCACCGCCCGGATCGGCTCGGAGGCCGGATCCGGGCGGTGTCGCGCCTTTCACCACGCGTGATGCCGCACTCCCCCGGCGTAGGCCGGCTCCGGCTCCCCCGCCGGGGTGTCGCGGCGGGCGCAGGCCGTCAGGAGTCGATCAGCTTCGCGAAGCCCGGGTAGTCGACCACGATCCCGTCGTCGTCGAAGACGAGGTCGGCGTGCAGGCCCCCGCTCTCGCAGCGCACCAGGTTGGGACCGAGGTGGGTGTAGCGCTGGGGATGGTGGCTCACGTGCAGGTGGGGCACCTGGACCGAGGCCGTGACGATGTCCACGTGCCCTTTGGAACCGTTGAGGCCGTGCCGCAGGACCGGCATGGTGTGCGTCAGCGGCGAGAGCTCCAGATCGCAGTCGAGCGCGTCGTTCAGGACGTTCATGTCCCCGCCGGGCAACGCCCCGTCCAGGCGCCCCTCCTCGTAGGTCTCACAGGACCAGGCTCCGTGGACGGAGCGGCGCAGATCGAGGGACCGGGACCAGCCCGCGCCGTGAGCCCGTACCGTCAGCAGCTCGGTGATGTACCCGGGCAGCACGCGCAGCGTGTATTCCAGCCGGTAGGGCACCGGATCCGTGCCGATCGCCACGCCGACCGCCATCATCTCCCCGGTGAGGTCGACCTCCGCGTATTCGGCTCCCTCGTCCTTCAGCCACACGAGCCCGCGCATCGCCGTCCCCCCGCCCGCTCCTTCCCGGCCCACGAGTGAGATGACCCGGCGGCACGGGAATACCCCTGGCCGGTGAGCGTGAACCTCCACACCATTCCAAGAACGTTAAACAAGACGCGTACCCCCTCGGCTCTCCGGCGCGGGGCCCGGCTACGGTATGCCGGGTGCAGGCGGTTATTGCGGCGTTCGTCCCCATATGGTGCATCGGTGCCCTCGGCTGGCTGGCCGCCCGTTCCGGGTCGGCGAGCGTTCAGGTCCGGCAGGCGCTGACGAGGTTCGCGTTCACCATCGCGATGCCCTCGGTGCTGTTCACCACGCTCAGCCGTACCCCGCTCAGCCAGATCCAGCCCGGCCCGCTGCTCGCCTTCGCGATCAGCACCTTCACCGTCGGCCTGCTGGCACTGGCGCTGTTCCGCGGCAAGCTGCCCGACCGGGTGACCGGCGCGATGGCGTCGTCCTATGTCAACGCCGGCAACCTCGGCATCCCCGTCGGCCTCTACGTCCTGCACGACGCGACGTTCGTGGTGTCGGTCCTGATGTTCCAGGTCCTGGTGGTCTCCCCGCTGCTCTTCCTCGGTCTCGGGGCCGGCGGCTCGTCCTTCTTCGCCCCGCTGCGGACGCCGATCGTGGCGGCCTCGATCCTCGGCCTGGGCGTGTCCGCCCTCGGCTGGCGGTTGCCCGACCTCGCGCTGCGGCCCCTGGAGATCCTCGGTGGCGCCGCGGTGCCCCTGGCGCTCTTCTCACTGGGCATGTCCCTGAGCGGCTCGGCCGTCGCCTGGCGCGGAATCGGACCGGTGGTGGTGCTCAAACTGCTGCTCCAGCCGCTGGTCGCTCTCCTGGCCGGACGTTTCCTCCTCGATCTCGACGGTCCCGCGCTCTTCGCGGCGGTCCTTTTCGCGGGACTTCCGACCGCCCAGAACACCTATGTGTACGCCGCCGAGCACGGCCGTCCCACCGAACTGCCCCGCGACGCCATCCTCGTCTCCAGCCTCCTGTCCCTGGTGACCCTGTCCGTCATCGCCCTGCTGGGAGCCGGGTGATCCGAGAGATCCGTCCGTCCGGTACGTCCAGCGTGGTGACGAAGTGCCGTCTCCCGAGAACGAGGTCCATCGCGCCCAACAGCGCATGCGGGCGCTATGAGGCGTGAGTGGCGGCCCGCCGAAGTGCTTCGATCACGGTCGTGATCGCGGGCCGTCGCGCGCTGCCGGAGCGAACCGCGGCCACGATCCTCCGATCGGAGAGACCGATGATCGGGCGAGCGACGACGCCGGCCCTGGGCTCGACCGCGAGCTCGGGGAGCACCGCGACGGACAGTCCCGCGGCGACGTGGGAGAGCAGTACACCGTAGCTGGAGAAGCGACCGGCGACGATCGGCTCGAATCCGGCGAGCCGGCAGTGACGAGGAACGAGCTCACCCAGGTACGTGCCCGAGTGGTCCAGCGCCCACCGCTCCGCGGCGAGATCGGTGAGCGAGACGACGTCGAGCTCCCCCACCGCATGAGCCGCGGGCGCGACGAGCAGGAGCGGGTCGGTCGCGAGCGGGATCACCGTGATGATGGGGCTCAAGAGCGAGCCGTCGGCTTCGTCGACGGTGACCACGAGATCGCAGCGGCCCTGATGGAGCGCCACCATGCTCTCGCGCGGCTCGATCTCGAGCAGCTCCAGCCTCAGCCGCGGGTGCGTGCGCGCCACAGCCGTCACCGCCTCGATCAGGATCGGGGCGATCGAGCTGGCGAACCCGCCCACGCGCAATTGTCCCGCGGGTTCGGTTGTGACCTCGGCCAGCTCCGCCTCGATGGAATCCATGTGGTCGCGCAGCTCGCGCGCCCGTTCCACGAGCGTCGCACCGGTCGGCGTGAGGGTGAGGGTTCGACCAGCCCGTTCGAAGAGCTGCACTCCCGTCTCGGCCTCCAGCACTGTGAACTGCTGCGACACCGTCGAGGGGCTCAACATCAGTTCCGCCGCCACGGCGCGCACGGTTCCGACCCGCTCGAACACATCGAGAAGCCGAAGTCGCCACGGGTTCAGAGTCATGACACGCAGCCTACTGTTCGATGGAACCGAACAGAATGATGGAAATGCTGTGATGGACATGCACAGTCTGACGTCAGTACCGTCGAACCATGTCGTCCATCGCCTCCGAACCCCCACTCGCCTCCGATGCTGCGTTCTGGTCAGATGTTGACAAGCACGTCATCCGGTACGGCGCCCCGTTCGTTCCGGAGATAATCGCGCGCGCCGAGGGAAGTTTCGTCTACACCGAAAGGGGGCGGAAGATCCTCGACTTCACGTCGGGGCAAATGAGTTCCATCCTCGGCCACTCGCACCCGGAGATCGTGGCGACAGTGCAGCGCCAGGTCGCCGGCCTCGACCACCTCTACAGCGGCATGCTCTCCAGGCCGGTCGTCGAGCTCTCGCGACGCCTGGCCGAGACGCTGCCCGACCCTCTCACCAAGACCTTGCTGCTGAGCACGGGTGCGGAGTCGAACGAGGCGGCTATCCGGATGGCGAAGCTTGTCACTGGAAAGCATGAGATCGTGTCGTTCGCGCGGTCCTGGCATGGCATGACCCAGGCCGCAGCCGGGGCGACCTACAGCGCAGGACGCAAGGGATACGGTCCGGCCGCCCCGGGCAACATCCCGATCCCGGTCCCCTACGAGTATCGGCCC
This sequence comes from Streptosporangium sp. NPDC006013, assembly GCF_040614275.1. Classification (NCBI taxonomy): domain Bacteria; kingdom Bacillati; phylum Actinomycetota; class Actinomycetes; order Streptosporangiales; family Streptosporangiaceae; genus Streptosporangium; species Streptosporangium sp. NPDC006013. Next base: position 2,410 of record NZ_JBEXUE010000330.1, on the reverse strand, counting down.
GATTTCATCGACGCGGAGGGGCGACTTGACTGGCGGCGTCAGCTCGACGTCGCCTTCGGGCTCGTGGACGCGCAGTCCACGGGAAACCTCGCCGCCTGCATCATCGAACCGATCTTGAGCTCCGGGGGAGTCATCGAACCGCCGCTCGGCTACCTCGCGGCACTCAAGCGCAAGTGTGTGGAGCGCGGGATGCTCCTCATCCTCGACGAGGCTCAGACCGGGCTGTGCCGTACCGGTACCTGGTACGCCTTTCAGCGCGACGGTGTCGTTCCCGACATCCTGACCTTGTCGAAGACGCTCGGCGCCGGCCTGCCACTTGCCGCAGTCGTCACCTCGGCCGAGATCGAACAGGCCGCCGCCGAGCGGGGGTTCCTCTTCTTCACCACGCACGTCTCCGACCCCTTGGTCGCCGCCGTCGGCAACACCGTGCTCGACGTGCTCGAACGTGACGCGCTCGATGCGCGAGCGACCGAGTTGGGAGCGTTCCTGCGCGCCGGTCTGCTGTCCATCCAGCACCGGCACGCCATCATCGGCGACGTGCGTGGCCGCGGGCTCCTCCAGGGAGTCGAACTCGCGCCCGGCACCGGCGCCGAGGAGAGCTCGGACGAGCTCGGGGCGGCCATCACCCGCCGCTGCCTCGAACTCGGCCTCCACATGAACATCGTGCAGCTGCCGGGAATCGGCGGCACGTTCCGGATCGCCCCCACTCTCACCAGCACCGAAGACGAGATCACCCTCGGCCTGGAGATGCTCGACCAGGCGATCGAAGAGGTGACCGCACGAACGCACCTCGCTGCTTGACCGGGAAAGGGGATAGCGCCACGGTGGCGACGGCCGTCAGACCGTGGGCGCGTTGGCGTCCTGGCTCACCACCGCGAGCACCCCGTCGATCTCGGAGAGCGCGGTGGTCAGCTCGGTTATCAGGCCGGCTCCGTGCACGGTGAGCCAGAGCGAGACGGTCTCCGGGACGTGGCGCTCGCCGCGCTGGTCGACGGAGAGCTCGTCCACGACGAATCCCCGGTGCGTGCATTCGGCCAGTACCAGCCGGAGCACGCCCTTCCTGTCGAGATAGGTCAGATGGAGCCGTGAGGGGGCGTACCTGGACCAGGGAAGCCGGTCGGCCAGCGGGGTGAGGACGAGTACCGTCATGAAATAGCCCACGGTCACGGCCGTCGCCAGCAGCCACAGCCCCGCCCCCGCCGCCATGCCCACCGCGGCGGTGAGCCAGATCGCCGCGGCGGTGGTGAGGCCGCGGACCGCGTCGCCGCGGACGAATATCAGGCCGGCGCCGATGAAGCCGATGCCGGTGACGATCTGGGCGGCCACCCGGGACGGATCGAGGGTGACGTGCTCTCCCAGCACATCGGCGAAGCCGTATTTCGACACCAGCATGAACAGGGCGGCGGCGAAACCGACCAGGGCATGGGTGCGCAGTCCCGCGCTCTTCTGGCGGATCTCCCGCTCCAGGCCGATCGCGGCCGAGAGCACGAAGGCCAGGGCCAGCTCGCCGATCTGCGTCCAGCCCTGTCCTGCCAGGTCACCGAGAGGTGCCAGCGCCACCACCTCCAGGTCGGGCCGGCAGGTCCCCTCCCGGCCCCGGTCCGCCGGGAAGGGCCGGGCCCCGCTCGGTGTCTCTTTCCTCGCTACGCCGCCTCCGCGGCCTGCCCGGCTTCCCGCAGGAAGGGCGAGAACCGCTGTTCGGTCAGATAGTGACCGATCCCGACGACGAGTACGAGAGGCCATTCGACGACTCCGAGCGCGCCCAGCACGCCCAGCACGCCGTAGAAGACCAGGCGATCCGGCGGCGGCACGGTCAGCGTGCCGATCACCGGCAGGCTGATGTGCGGCCGCTCCGCCCCACCCGCCTGGCCGCCCGCTCTGCCATCCAGTGCGGTGGCGGTTCCCTTGACCATGACAGCCTCCGTGAATCCTGACGTACTGTCGCAAGTCCCCGGCCTCACGTGGCCTGTAACGCCGTTTGATGAGAACTTTGCCCGTCCCGGGTCCTCAGCTCCGGGCCAGGCGCCAGATGTGGAAGGCCGGGCCGTCGGCGGGCAGTGTGACGGTGCCGTCGGCCTCGGGGGACAGTTCCGCGTCGCCGTACACGGGCAGGCACCGGGCGCCGAGCGGGAGCCGCACCGGCCGGTGGGCGGCGCGGGCGGCCAGGATCAGCAGGCGTTCGCCCGCGCGCTCCCGGACGTAGACCACGGCGTCCTCGGAGACGTGCAGCCAGCGCAGGCCTCCGTGGCGCAGGGCGGCCTCGCCCCGGCGCAACGCGATCAGGTCGCGGTAGACACCGAGGGTGCCCTGGTCCCACCTCTCCGGCCGGTCCCAGGGCATGGTCCGGCGGGAGTCCTCTCCCCACGCGCCCTCCAGGCCGATCTCGTCGCCCGCGAACACCATGGGCGTG
>NZ_JBEXUE010000329.1:0-11375 GCF_040614275.1 Streptosporangium sp. NPDC006013 | reverse complement strand
CCGCCCAGACCGGTGGCAAGCAGATCTCACTCGCCGACCTGATCGTGCTCGCCGGCGGTGCGGCCGTCGAGCGGGCCGCCAAGCTTCGGCCCCTCACTCCTAGGCCCGGTTCTAAGGGGGCCGGGGCGCAGTAATGCGTCCCGGCTACCCGCCGATCTCCAGGCCTTCAGGGCACCGATCAGTTCGCCGGGAGCAGGGTGATCCAGGCGCTGCGGTCCAGGTACAGGCTGAACGGTGCCACCAGCCCCTCGCCCACGGTCTCGGCCGGCTACCGGTCGTCACCCACTTCGCCGCACCGCTGTAGGTTCCGGATAGACCTGTCGGTGCCCGAGTGTGTTGTCGTGCAGAAGGCGATCAGAACACCATCGTGAGCAGGTCGGCGAACAGCTCCTGTTCGTCGATCTCGAGCCCGCGGTTCGTGAACCACGTGGCCATGTTGTGGCAGTCGCGCATCAGGAAGTCCATGCCCTTCGGGTTGCCGACGATGTCGACGACCTGGGGCAGGTCGATCATCACGATCCGCTCGGCCTGCGCGAGGACGTTGTACGGCGAAAGGTCGCCGTGCGCGAGCCCCGCGCGGGCCAGTTCACACATGCCGTTGCGGAGCTGCTCGAAGTACACACCGAGCAGCTCCTTCGACGGCCGGACCTGGGCGAGCCGGGGCGCGGCACCGCCCTCGCCGTCGTCGATGAACTCCATCAGCAGCTCGGTGCCGTCCACCTGCACGGGATACGGCACCGGGACGCCGGCCTTCCACAACCGGTTGAGGGCGTCCCATTCGGCGTATGCCCACTGACCGGCCGCGACACTGCGGCCGTGCGAGGTCTTCTTCGCCATCGCCCGGCTGTCGCGGCTGTTGCGGGTACGGCGGCCTTCGACGTACGACGTACTGCGGTGGAAGGACCGGTGCTCCTCGGTGCGGTACCGTTTCGCGGCCAGCAGCGAGGACTTCGCCGGGTTGTCGCCGATGGCTTCGACGGCCCGTTCGAGCAGGAAGACGTCGGCTTCCTTGCCGGTTTTGAGGACGCCGAGCTCGGTGTCGATCGCGGCCTGTTCCGTCACAACCCACGAGGGACGTGGTTCCGGGCCGCGAGAACCGCGCTCGACCTCCAGCCAGGTGGACCACCGCTGATCCGGGCCCAGCTCCTCGTCGACCGAATGGAACTTGAAGACGAAGGCTGCGGCCGGATCTGGCTGGGACTCGTCACCGGTGAATTCGGGCCGGCGGGAGTCGAGGTCGGAGTAGGTATCAGGGAGTTCGTACTCGGAAGACAACGGGTGTGCTCCTGAACAAAGAGGTGGGACTGATGCGGACATGCCGCAGCGCAGTGATGGCCATCCGTCAGCCCTCCTTAGTCCAGGCAGCGCTCTCCGCCGCTCGATCGACCCAGCATGCCCCGCCCGTTTCGGACCCCGCAACGTATTTACCGGAGCTGGGACCGTGCGGTCGGGCTCAGCCGGAGCTCCTGCATCGGCTTCGCGGATCGGCAGACCCAGCTCCGACAGCACCGGCTCCCGCCAGACCCGCGACGCGGCGAGCTGCTGGCGGTGTTCGTACGCCGCCGCGCCAGGGACGGCTCTCCACTCCCGAACGTGTCCCCAGCCGCCAGGTAGGTCTGACGGCGCCATTGGGTTCGCGGCTATGCCAAGGCGGGCACCACCACCTAACGCTGATGCTCCAGGATGTCGTCGCTGATCCGGAGTGGGCCAAGCTGCTCAAGCCCGCCGACTGCCGCGGGCTGACGCCGCTGTTCTGGCAGCATGTCCAGCCCTACGGTGAGGTACGGCTGGACGTCGCCAAGCGGCTGGCGCTGGGCGGAGGGGGAGCGCGGCCTGGCGGACCGGAGTAGTTCACGATCGTGTCGCTATCCGATGCGCGCGGCCCCGGAAGGCCGTTGAGCAGTAGCGATGGCGGCCGCCGATGAGTCGATCACCATCGAGAGCGGCCGCCACGAGGTGATCTTCGCCGACGGCAGCAGCGTCACCACGAGTCTGTTGGTCGGTGCGGACGGCGCCTGGTCGCGGGTCCGCCCGCTGCTGTCGGAGGCGGTGCCCGAGTACGCCGGGACGTCATTCGTCGAGACCTACCTGTTCGACGCCGACACGCGGCACCCAGCCGTCGCGAAGGCGGTCGGCGGCGGTTCGATGTTCGCCCCCGCAGCGGGGAAGGCGATCACCGCTCACCGCGAACGCGGCGGCACCCTGCACACCTATGTGGAGCTCACCAGGCCGCAGGATTGGTTCGACGGCATCGATTTCTCCGATCCGCCCGCGGCCGCCACTCGCGTCGCGGCGGAGTTCGACGGCTGGGCGCCCGAGCTCACCGCGCTGATCAGCGACACCGACACCCCGCCGATCCTGCGCCCGCACTACGCCCTGCCCGGCGGGCACCGGTGGGACCGGACGCCCGGGGTGACCCTGGTCGGCGACGCCGCCCACCTGCTGGCCCCCAACGGCGAAGGAGCCAACCTGGCCATATACGACGGCGCCGAACTCGGTAAGGCCCTCGCCGCCCACACCGGCGACGTCGAGGCCGGCCTGGCCGAATATGAGCAGGCCATGTTCACCCGCATGAGCCAGGCTGAAGACGAGACGGCCATGCACCTTAAGGAGATGTTCGGCGACACAACTTACGAAAGCCTCCTCGCTCTGATCCCCGAGAACCAGCAGGACCACTGAGCCGGCCGGCGCAGTGCCGGCTCGGTGCCCGTTTCAGTAACGGGTGCCCTTCGGGAACGGGTACCTCCTTCCGCTGCCGGGCCGAGCTCGGCACGGCATCCCGCGCGACAAGGTGTTCTCCAAGAAGATCAGCGCTCGGGTGCACGTACGGCCCCAGTTCGAGGCTGTGTGCTCGCTCGGCAGATCAAGGTCCAGGCCCCCGCGCTGCCGCGTCATCTTCACTGTGTACGAGAGGAAGCAGCTCGTCGAGATCGGACAGATCGCCGTAGGCCGACTCCTGCTCGGCGCGCGAATGCGGAGTCAGCGCGCACACGCGGGCCAGCTCGGTAGGGCGCTCGCGCAGAACCCATGCCGGTCGCGAGGTCGTGCTCATCCGCCGCTGACCGCGATCCGGCCCTCGGTGAGGGGCGAAAGACCCTGTCCTCCCGCGGCGGGATCAGGACCTGTGGCCCTGGGGCCGGGCCTTCCGGCGAGGTCTGATGGGAAAGGAAGGGAGAACAGCCATGTCTGCTCTGATCGTCGCCGGAACCGACGGCTCCACCGGCGCGACCGCATCCGTCGGATGGGCCGCCGACGACGCCGCTCGTACGGGCCTGCCGCCGCGCATCGTCACCGCCGTACACCGCTGGCCGAACGACATCTCCCACCACGCGCACTGCGCCGTGGCGGTCGTCCGCTCATAGGAACGCTCAAAGGAACCGCGAGAATGGAGGAAGAAGATGCCGATCAAAGTGAGTGACGTGATGGGCCGCACCGCCATCGCCGTGCGGCAGGACGCGGGCTTCGCCGACATCGTGAACGTGATGCGGCGCTTCGCCGTGGGCGCGGTGACGGTCATCGACCTGGACCGCCGTCCGATCGGGGTGGTGTCCCAGGACGACCTGCTGCTCAAGGAGAGCGACACGATGCGCCACAGTATCTCGATCTTCGAGAGCACCGCCCGCCGCCGCGAGCACGAGAAGGCCGCGGCGGTCGTGGCGAAGGACCTGATGACCTCGCCCGCGATCACCGTCACCCCGGGCATGCCCGCCCGGGACGCGGCGCGGCTCATGCACGACAAGAAGATCGAACAGCTCCCGGTGATCGACCCGGTGACCGGCCGCATCGCCGGCATCCTGCACCGGTCGGACCTGCTGCGTGTCTTCGACCGCCCCGAGGCCGAACTGCGGGCCGAGGCCGAAACCGTCGTCCGCGACCTGACCGGAACCGACGTGGCGATCAGCGTCGAGAACGGCGTGGTGACACTCGAAGGCAAGGTCGAACACCGCTCACAGGTCGTCCGGCTCATTCAGGCGATCCGCCGGCTCGAAGGCGTCATCGACGTCACCTCGCGGCTCGAGCACGAAAGCGACGACCTGCCCGTCATCCCGCCGCTGCTATAGACCGCCGCACTGTTCCACATCGAGCCCGTGCCGCTCTCAACCAAGGAACACTCATGACACGTTCGCACAAGCGCTGGCGTGACCTCTCCGACCGGCAACGGGCGGCGATTTTGACGCTGGTCTCCATAGAGCTGTCGCTCACTGCCACGGCGGCCACAGACCTGTGGTGCAGGCCCGCTGGACAGATCCGCGGACGTAAGACGCTGTGGTGGCCGTTGCTACTCGTCCAGCCCTTCGGCCCGATCGCCTACCTCACGCTGGGCCGCATCCCCTCACCCCACTAGTGCGACGTTCCTTACCGGAAGTGCAGATCCACCACGGTCCTGGCATGAGGAACGGAGCGCCAGTGAGATCGACGTCTCGTCGACATTTTATTATAAATCTACACTGTAAAGGCGTTCAGTAAGTTTAAAACCAATTAAGACATAACGGACTAAAGGCAACCAGCAAGAACAGGCATTCGGGGGGATTGGGCCGGATTTTGGCGCTGCTGCATTCGGTGCCTAGGTGCAGGTTTAGGGGGTTGACGAGCATTGGCGTAGATGGCCGTTCCGATGGTCTCTACCTGTGCAACCATGCCGGCCGACGCTCAAGGCCCGCATGCCCGGCTCGGTGTGGGCAGACACGCGGCAGGCGGCGGTCGTGGCTGGCGAGCAGGCCAGGTGACCACCTCGTCCGGGAGATGGGTAGTCGCCTGTACGCCGGTCGCATGCGCGAAGGCGTCCAGCCCATCCTCGTCGGGGAATACCCTGGCAGCGGCAAGCCCTGGACTCCACCCGTGACCAGGTACGGGCCGCCGCTGCGCCTTTTCGGTGGGCATTTAGGCATGGCTTGTGCGTCTATTTCGCTCTTGATGCCCTCTCGGATGGTCGACTACGAGCCTGCCCTGGCCCGTCCTGTTCTTCCCGCCCCTCTCGGTGCGCCGACATCGGAGACTCGGCCGTTGATGGGAGGGCCGCGGCAATGAAGTCGAGGACGCGCTGGAGCCCGTGCCGGAACTGGTCGTCGCGGCTCAGGTGCGGCTGGCGCGCCTCCATCACGATCTTGGTGAAGATCGGGTACTCCCCGCTCTTCACCAGCCGGTCGACGTACGGGTAGCTCCGTGCCATCCACTCCGACTCGCTGAGCCCGCTGCGGCGGAATTCCTCGGCCGAGCTGATCTCCTCGCGGACGGTGCCCTCGATGTAGCTGTTCAGCATGGCCATGAGGCCGAGGTTCTCGTCGATGGAGACGAAGGCGTCGAGCACTCCCATCAGCCGTTCGATCAAGAGCAGCTGGTTGGGGCCGAAACTGGGGAGTGACCGCTGCACGGTGGCGATCCACGGGTGCCTCAGCCACATGGCCCGCAGCCCGTCGGCGTAGTGGGTCAGGTCGGCGCGCCAGTCGCCCGAGGGCATGCCCGTGACGTCGATCTCGCCCATCAGCCGGTCGGCCATGAGCTCGACCAGGTTGTCGCGGCTCGGGACGTACCGGTAGAGGGACATCGCGCCGGCGCCGATCTCGGCGGCGATCCGCCGCATGGTGGCGACCTCCAGTCCCTCGGCGTCGGCGATCCGGATCGCCGCCTCGGTGATCTGCGCGCGGCTGTAGGCCGGCTTCGGCCCGCGGGCGGGGCGCTCGGGCCGCATCCAGATGTTCACGTACTCGGCGTCGGTCACCGGCTCCACTCCCTAGTTGCGTACATAGTACCCAGTGGCTTAACTTGGCCGCCATACCGCGTACAACGTACCCAGTGGAGGGGTCATGCCTGATCCGATCGTGGTCGCCGAGGGGCTGCACAAGTCCTTCGGCGACACCCATGCACTACGGGGCCTGGACCTGAGCGTCCCGAAAGGAACGGTCTGCGGGGTGCTGGGGCCGAACGGCGCGGGGAAGACGACCGCGGTGCGCATCCTGGCGACCTTGTCCGTTCCCGATGCCGGGCACGCCCGCATCGCCGGGTACGACGTCGTCCGCGAGGCCGGCAAAGTGCGCGAGCGGATCGGGCTCGCGGGCCAGTACGCCGCCGTGGACGAGAAGCTCACCGGCCGCGCCAACCTGCGCATGTTCGGCCGGCTCTACCACCTGCCGCGGCGTCAGGCGCACCGGCGGGCCGATGAGCTGCTGGAGCGCTTCGGTCTGATGGACGCCGCCGACCGGCGGGTCGCCGGCTACTCCGGCGGCATGCGGCGCCGCCTCGACCTGATCACCTGCCTCATCCTGCGCCCCCAGGTGCTCTTCCTGGACGAGCCCACCACCGGCCTGGACCCGCGCAGCCGCGGCGAGATCTGGGACAGCGTCCGCGAGCTGGTGGCCGACGGCACCACGGTGCTGCTCACCACCCAATATCTGGATGAGGCCGACCGGCTGGCCGACGGCATCGCCGTCATCGACCACGGGCAGGTGATCGCCACCGGCACGCCCGACGAGCTGAAGGCCACGATCGGAGACCGCCTCGATGTCACCCTCGAAGACCCCGCCGCGCTGCCTGCGGCGATGACCGTCCTGAACACCCTCGCCGGCACCGATCCCACGCCGACGGGCGCCGACGGGCTCAGCGTCGTCCTGTCCGGCGGCGGCCTCCGGCTCGCCGACATCGTGCGCGAGCTCGACCACGCCGGAGTCGCCGCCGCCGACGTGAGCCTGCGCCGCCCCACCCTCGACGAGGTGTTCCTGCGCCTCACCGACCGTAAGGAGTCCATACGATGATCGCCTCCACCTCACCGCTGGCCCACCGCCTGCGCTGGACGTTCGCCGACGGGCTGACCCTGGTCGGCCGCGAGCTGGCCCGGCTGCGGCAAGAGCCCGGGCAGATCGTCGCCGCGCTGGTCTTCCCGGTCATCATGGTGGTGCTGTTCGGGTACGTCTTCGGCAGCGCCATCCAGGTGCCGGGAGGCGGCGACTACCGCGAGTACCTCATGCCCGGCCTGTTCGCGATGGTGACCTTCACCGCCGTGCAGGGGGTCATGGGGCGGATGGCCGCCGACGCCTCCCACGGCGTGATGGACCGCTTCCGCTCCATGCCGATGGCGCGGCTGGCGGTGCCGTTCGGGCACAGCGGCGCCGACTCCCTGGTCGGCGTGCCGCTGCTGGCCGCCATGGTGGCCACAGGCCTGCTGGTGGGCTGGCGGCCGCACCACGGCCTGCTCCCCACCGCCGAGGCGTTCGCGCTGATCATGCTGCTGCGCTACGCGCTGAGCTGGGTGGGTGTCTACCTGGGCCTGGCGGTGAAGGACGAGCAGGTCGCCGACGCGATGGTGCCGCTGTTCCTGCCGATCACGATGCTGTCCAACGCGTTCGTCCCGACCGACGGCATGCCCGCCTGGCTGCGGTTCATCGCCGACTGGAACCCGATCAGCGCGCTCACCGCCGCCACCCGGCAGCTGTTCGGCAACCCGGGCGCCCCGTCCGGAGACGTGGCCTGGCCGCTCGCGCACCCGGGCGCCACCGTCCTGCTCTGGTCGGCCGCACTGCTGGTCGTGTTCGTCCCGCTGTCGCTGCGCGCCCACACGCGCACAGGACGCTGATCGTCCAGGGACCGAAGACCGTCTTGTTCTCCTCCAATGGTTCTCCTTTGAAAGGCATGCACATGACGCACAACACCCACGAGAAGGTGCAGCAGATCCTGAACTGGGCCGTGGCCGAGGACGGCGTCCCCGGCATCGTCGCCGAAGTTCACGACGCCGACGGAACATGGTTCGGCGCCGCAGGAGTGGCCGACCTCGCCGGCGGGCATCGGCGCCAGCCCGGGGAGCACCTGCACATCGGCAGCTCCGGTAAGGCCTTCACCGCCGCCACCGTGCTGGCCCTGGCAGCCGAAGGCAGGCTGAGCCTCGAGGACCCGGTGAACACATGGCTGCCCGGCGTCATGGAGACGGGCGGCTACGACGGCGACAAGATCACCATCCGGCATCTGCTCAACCACACCAGCGGCCTGTTCCTCACCGGCCTCGCACCCGAACTACAGAACAGCATCGTCACCCAGCCGGCCCGCATCTGGACCACCTCCGAGCTGATCAAACTCGCGGTGTCCCAGCCGCCGGTCAGCGAGCCGGGCGAGCAGTTCATCTACTCCAACGGCGGCTACTACCTGGCCGGCGCGATCATCGAGAAGGTCACCGGCAACACCTACGCCACCGAAGTCGAACGCACGGTCATCCGCCCGCTCGACCTGACCCACACCTACGTACGGCCCGCCGACGCCACCGGCTATCCCTACCCGCATCCCACAAGCTACGTTGCCGGCGCCCTCAAGGACGGCGTCGACCCGGCGACGCTCACCGCGGAGAACTGGGCGTCGATGATCGACCATGACAAGCCGCCCGTCGACGTCACCGCGCTCAACACCTCATGGGGCTGGGCGGCCGGCGGCATCGTCTCCACCACCGAAGACCTGACCCACTTTCTCAAGGCGATCGCGACCGGCGGCCTACTGCCACCGGCTCAGCACCACGAGATGTGGACCACGGTCGCCAACGACAGCGTCGTCTGGTTGCCGCACGCCCGCTATGGCCTCGGCGTGATCGAGTTCGACAACGCGGGGATGGACGGCCTGACCGTGCGTGGCGTCAGCGGCACTCTCCCGGGATCCTTCACCCTCGCGCTGAGCACCGACGACGGCCAGCGATGCGTCGCCATCCACACCAACATCGAGCCGAAGACCTTGGACATCCCCATCAAGATCATCAAGGCGATGTACGGCGTCGCCCTCGGCTGACCGGCCGGAGCAGTCCCGCCCCATGCCGCGTTGCGCGGACCCGGTTGACTCGTGACACCCCGGCGCCTGCCATCGTGACGCTCAGAGGATGGCGGTTCGCGAGTCGAGAAGGATGTCGACTCGCGAACCATCCTCTCAGATTGGAGGTGACCAGCAGATCCAGCACATCCAGGGCGTCATCGACCGAGGAGGTCTCCAGGTGCCGCACGGCGGCCAGCAACGTGGCCGCCTGCCGATCGCTCTCCAGATCCCGCAGCGCCGGCGCCTTGTTGGTGTGGGCAAACATGCGCCCTATACCGGGGCCATCGGTGCGTGCATCAAAGGGCAGCGCGGGTCCGGGCGAGTCGTCCGAGTGGGGGAGTAGGGCCTGGAGAGGGCGGTTGCGCCCGCCATGAGGGGCGGCACACCGCGGCGGACTACGCGCTTAGTGAATGAGGTCCGGGCTCGCATCGCCGGCGGCGCGCCTCCCGACACCCGGCACGTATGAGCGCCACATCCTACGACGGTGCCACGGGGGAGTGGCGGGGCAAGCTGCGCGACCGCATGCTGTTCGCGTTGCCGGCCGAAAGCGGGATGAGACCCGGTGAGGCGCTCGGCATGCGGATCAACGACTTCGTCATGGGCTGCGGCGGTACCCCGTACATCGACGTCGTTCCACGCCTGGACAACCTCTCAAGGCGCGTCGCGTCCAGGTCGGCGCCGACCTGGAACAGCTGTTCGCCGAGCCGGCCCATCCATGTCGATGCACTACGTGGTACGTGGCCCTTCGTGGCCAGCCGCTTCAAGGCCGACGGCAGCCTGGTCACCTTTACCCGCGAAGAGCATAACGGTATGCAGTTGTTCGACTGCGCCGACCCGTTTCCTGCCCAACGGCTTTTGCCTGCTGCCGCCGTTGTAGAAGTGCGACAACGGCAATGCCTGCCTGACCTGCGGTGTCTTCGTCACCGACGCACCGGTGCTCTCAGCGTGGTGACCCGGTGCAAGTCCGAGGCAAAGGTGAAGGCGGCCATCAAGCGTCTGGTCAGGAAGGGCGTGCCTGTGACGTTTTGGGCTGTTTCTGTACGGGCACCAGGTCCTGCGGCGGCGTATCGAGCAGCTTCGCCAGCGGTCCATGTCGCCGCGGGAGGTCGTTGTCGACGAGGCCGATAAGGGGCATTGCGGACGATGTGCTTCTCGCTTTGACTGCGGAGATCACTCGGCTCAAGAGCGCTCAGCGGCAGGAGGTCGGGCTGCGCCGGGAGTTGATGTATCGCGGCCGGAGCGGGCCGCCGCCGGTTGAATAGGCGTTGAAATGATCATGTCTTATACCAAACAGAATCAAGCTTCTGTATGGTTAGAGATGTTTTGTGCTGGTAGGACCTGTCTGGTGTGCCGTGCGGGTCTTTGCCCGCCGAGTGCTCCCCGCCGCGGGAAAGCGGAGAACGGTGCGGCTTCCTCCCGGGTGCGCCATGGCGCACGGAGTCCCTTTCCGTGCATGATCACCCCCTCTTGATCGTTTCGTCAAACAAGATCCACAAGCCGCCGGACCGTCAAAAATGATCAAGAGGTGGCGAGGTTCCGCCGATGCGTGCAGCGCGGGACCGTCCCGTCTCGGGTGACCTGCTCGGTGTCTCGCTTGATCTGCTTGGTCGAACGGTTTGTCTCATTTGACCTGCTCCATCAGGCGTCTTTCTTCGACTGTTTGATGGCGGCGGCTGTTATCGCCCTTGAAATCGGCGCACAGGCGGTCCCTCTCCTGCCGTCAGGGCGAATATTCGCTTTGACGGATAAGTTGGACAGGTTGGCGTGATCCAGCGTGTTCACCTGCTGGCGCCGCATGGCTTTGAACACCTAGGAAAGTCCGCCCTCACTCCCCTGCTGGGCTCCGCTCGGGTCGGTGTCACCAGCCGCAAGGTAGCTCTGTGTAACGGTGGTGACGGTGTGCGATTCACAGAAATGGTCAGTTGTGCGAGGTCGGCCCCACGCTGGTCCGGCGAGGCGTTTCCCCGGGTCGCCGTTCGGACCACGCGATGCGCGCCTTCTGACGTTCGGTCGGCAATCTCGGTGGCCAACTCGGCCAGGGGTTCGCCGTCGATGGTGGCGGCCAGGATCTCGGCAGGTGAGCGATGACGTCGCCGTCGTGCCAGATCAGCAGGGGGCCGCCGGCCGGGGCGTGTGCCGGGTGTGTCGATCTGGGCGGCCAGCGTCACGGCCAGGTCCAGCCGCTCGTCGCGGATCATCTGGCCCGTGTGGCAGATCCTTTCCCATCAGGGGTGTGTTTGTCGGCGGTGCTGCGTACCGTGAGGGGGTTCCCTCGCGCCAGGCTCCGCTCCCCCACGCCCGGAGGTCGCACGATGGTCACTCCCTCGTCTCCGCTTTCACCTCGTCCTGCTCGACCGACCGGTGCCGGCGCCTCGGCTCACGCGCAGTACCGCGCGGCCTGGGCCGAGGGACGCACGCGGCGCCTGATCCAACAGGCTGCGCTTGCTGCGGCGGTCTTCGCCGTGGTGACGTGGCTGTGGGGCTGGTGGGCGGGCCTGGTCGCCTGTGGCCCGGCCCGGTCACCGGAAAGCTGAGCGACGTCGCGGGGCTGCTCGTCGCGCCGCCCGTGCTCGCCCTCGCCTTCCTTCCCGCCCTCG